>JAPHUU010000009.1 GCA_026193555.1 Rhodanobacter sp. | reverse complement strand
ATGCCCGCCCTGCGATGGAACAGGTGGCTCGCCCCCTGGTTCAGAGGCCTGCGTCTGGCCGTTGACCGGGAGCACCGTCACCTGCCGCCGCTTCCAGCCAGCGGAGCGACCCTGCTCGATGTGGGATGCGGCAGCGGCAGCTTTCTGGTTGCCGCCCGATCCTCGGGCTGGTCAGTCGTGGGGCTGGAACCCGATCCGGCAGCAGTGGCCGAAGGCCGTCGTCAAGGCCTGGACGTCCGCCTGGGAGGTGTCGAGCATTTCGGCAGCTCGGTCGCACTGTTCGACGTGATCACCCTCAATCATGTCATCGAACACGTGCACGACCCGCTCACCGTGCTTCGGACCTGCCATCGCCTGCTGCGTCCGGGCGGCACGCTATGGCTGGAGACACCGAATATCGATGCCCTGGGGCATGCATGGTTTGGCAAGAGCTGGCGTGGGCTGGAGACACCGAGGCATCTGGTGCTGTTTTCCGACAGCTCCCTGCGATGGGCGTTGCAGCAAGCCGGATTTGACGCCGTGCGCCACCTACCCCGACTCAGCGCGGCCAAATTCACCTTCAAGTGCAGTGAACGCATCCGGCGGGGGCTGGATCCCAACGCCAGATCACCGACGCCGTTCCTGCTGGGGTTGAAGATCAGGGCGGCGATCGTGATCGCGCGCGGTGCCAGGCGTCGTGCCGAATTCCTGACCGTCATCGCCCGTCGTTGATGGCTGCTGTGTTCTCGTCGGCCCCGGTCAAGGAATCAGCGCGCGTGCCTCGAATCAATACGCGGCATCCAGCGGCCACCGTCCCACCACCTCGTTCCGGGATTGCCCGAAGAAACTGCGCACCAGCACAAACTCGCGGACACGCCAGTGAATCGACGGCATCGACACTTCGATCGCGTCGATCATCGGACCATGCAGCAAGGTCACGTGCGGCATGTAGCTCGATACACCGGGAACACTGAGGCCCGCCTGGGCTTGTGCCAGGGCAATCGCCTTGCGCAACTTCAGGGCAGCGTCGGCGGACGGGCTGTCCGTGCACAGTACAAACGGGTATTGACCATCCTTCGCACTGAGGCGCATCGCCGATTCGAGGGTAATGTCAAACGCCTTGACACGCACCTGACAGGCCGCCTCGATCAGCGCAGCCTCCACCGATCCACGCATTCGGTCAGGTCGCCCGGTGGGACAGAGAGTCATGTGGAAGCGCGATGCATCGACCCAATTTCCGATCAGCCGATGGGTCTGCCGGAACCGCTCGCTGACGCTGGCGATTTCGGTCCGCACCTGATCGCCCGGCAACAACGCAAAGAAGTAGTCGGTGCCGCTGGCAAGCCCACTGCCGGCGGATGACGTCGAACTGGCGTGCAAACCCATGAGCAACCACTGCCTCGGCTGAATACTTGTTGCTGCGACGCCCCCGCCCCTGTCAGGCAATCGCGACACCGCGACTCCCGCACATGGCACCCTTCATTGCGCCCCCATGCCCGCATAGATTACGCCTTTCCCGACCGGGCGGCTGCAGGCGTTCCATTGCCGCGGCGAGGGGCACCGAGCAGATCGGAGGCACGACCGGCGCCCGCCAGGGCAGCGTCCAAGCGGGCAGGCAAGTTCGTGCAGGTATTCCGAAAGGCTGCTCGGGAGCCCGTCTGTCGAGTCGAGGTTCAGATGGGGCGGCACCGGGTATGGTCGTGAGTCGTGCTCGCAGGCTCTTCAGGCAAGCATGCTGGTAGCGAATCCAGGTATCAAACCCGACGTCCGATCAGACGACATTGAGATACTCAATGCGATGGCAGTCCCTTGAGCGTGGTCGCCAACGCAGCCCCTTTTCGTGATCAGCCTCCACCTCGCAGCCTGGCTGTTCACTGCAATCGGCAGGGCGCCGGCTGGACGTTGATCAGGCCGTACATGGCCGCTGCGTTCGATTCCGCCGCAATCTGCTCCGGAACCAGATCCATCGGCTCGCCCGTCTGGCGTGCCGCCCGATACCAGGCGGCGATAATGCCGCAGGCCACCCAGGGAGGTCCCGACCTGACCTGCTCGAAATCCAGGCTCGACATATCGCAGACACGCTGAAAAACGCCGACGTCGAACGACACGCCCCCGTTGCTCAGCCGCGTGAGACGAAGGTCGGCGAAGCAAACGCCCTCTGGTATCGCGATGTGGATCTCGGTCGATTTCATGTGCTGCCCCGTACGGTCGATGCATGTGGATGCCTGGCAACAAGCATCGTCGCGCAGCCCCCCGACGAGTGACCGTGATCAGCATCACGTCAGTCGCAGGCCACCAAACATGCAGGCCCCCACACCCTGCTGCCGCTTCACCGAGCCGGTGTTCGCATCGGCGACATGCCAAACGGGATGGCAATCGACTTGCCGCACGATGCCAACCGGTGAGAGGCCACTCAGCACTGGCCACGCCCAAGCAGCACCTGCGACGGAGCATCGCCAGCAGCTGCCGGGAAACCGCTTTGCGCCCGCTTCGCACACAGCCGGGCAGAAGAGGCCCTAGTGACCCGAGCCGGAATCATCCTTCTTCGGCTTCAACACACCACGCAGCAGGGTCTTGAGCACATCCTTCCGGCTGGCGGGCTGACTCGGCTTGCCGGCATCGATGCCCGGCGCGGAGCCCTTGTTCACCGCGCTCCCCAATCCCGCCTTCAGCAGCCCGGTGACCGCCGTGGGATCCAGCTTGAAACTCGGAGCGCTGGCGGTACCGCTGACCCGAATCCCGACCCCCTGATCCGAGGTGGCACCCACTACGCCACCCAGCAGTCGACCGGCCTTGGAGCCTCCGAGCAGGCTGCCGATACCCTGCCCGCTCTGGCCGGCGCCGGTGATGGTCTGGTCCAGCTTGACCAACATCCGGAAATCGAGTTTGCCGTCGGCGGCCATGCGGCCCTTGCCTGTGAGGCTGCCGAGATCGGCGATTTCCGCACTGAGCGGATCGGCATTGATCCCTGATGGGGCGATTCGCAACGTCGCCTCGGCATGCCGGATCACGGTGTCCTTCGGCGCCTTGATGCCTGCCAGCGACAATGCGCCACCGAGTTTCGAACCGAGGCTGTAGCCAGCCAGGCGCGTCTGATCCAGCGTCACCGGCCCACTGATCACCAGACCATCCAGCGGCCCCTGCGCACGCAGGTTCACGCCGAGAGTGCCGCCGCTGAGATGGGAATTACTGGGCAGCACCACGCCGAACGCGGGCAGCAGCGATTGCAGCTGGTCGACCGGCAACTGCCTCCCGGCGATCTGCAGATTCAGCTGCATGACCTTGGGGCGATTGTCGAAACTGCCATTGACGGACAGCTTCGCGCCGCCGCTTCCCAGCGTGGTGCGGTCGATGCGACCGGTGCGGGCGCCGAGCTGGTAACCGGCCTGATAATCGATCTCGATCGGTTGCGGCGCGGGCGAGCCGGATGCCACCAACTTGAGCTGGTTGGCGGTGATCCGGCCTTTGGACTGCAACAGCCCCTGGCTGGAACGGATTTGCGTATCCACGTCGAGCCGACCACCGATACCCTCGCCGCTGCTCACCAGCCCCGCACCGACCAGATCCAGCTGATGCATGACCAGATGCGCATCAACCGGGGTCAACGCAGCATCGCCGGCATTCCATGGGCCGAGCTTGCCCTCAAGATCGAGTGTGCCGCCGCCAGCCATCGCAGCGCGCATCGCGAACGGAAACGCGGCGGCCATGCCGACGTGATCGGCGCTCAACTGCAGCTTCCGGTAGCGCCGGATGTCACCGCTGGCGCGCTTGAGTTCGATGCTGCCATCGTTGATGCGCAATTTGTCGACGCTGAATTGAGCTGCCGCATCCGCAGGCGTCGTCGCGGCACTGCCCGGTTCACGGCCGGCACCGCCGAAACTGGCAAAGTTCCAGCGGCCAGCCGAATCCTGCAGCAGCCGTACGCTGGGCTGATCCAGGGTCAACGAGGTGATACGCAGCTGTCGGTGAATCAGCAGGGGCCACAACTGCACGCCGAGTTCGAGTGATTTCGCGCTCACAAACGGTTGCGTGCCGAAGGCCGGCTCCTCCCCGATCTGTATGTCATCGGCATCCAGCGAACCCGACCACACCACCACATGCAGCTTGCCCAGCGTCACCTCGCGCCCCAGCGACTGGCTCAGGGTGGCCTGGATCTGCGGCCGGAAATGATTGGCGTCCACCAGCAGCAGCCCGCCGACTCCGAGCACGAGCAGGCCGAACACGAGGGCGGCGATTCCGATCAGAAGGCGTTTCATGCGCAATTCTCCGCTGACGTTGAGGGCGGCATCTTCCTGGACGACGTCCTGTCGTAAATCAGGCGGCCGAGCTGGCGAACGCAGGATCGTCCCGCGCCACCCGCTCGCGGCAACGCCTCCACCATGTCACTTCCACGCTTGCACGGCCTAGCCTGGTGGCCACGTCATGCGGCGACCGGCGAGCAGGTGCACATGCAGGTGGAAAACCGTCTGCCCACCATCGTCGTTGCAGTTGATCACCGTGCGATAGCCCTGTTCCGCGAAGCCTTGTTGCCTCGCGTACTCGGCGCTGGCGAGCAACAGTTTTCCCAACAGTTCCGCATCGGTCGCGATGGCGTCATTGAGCGTGGCAACCGCCCGCTTGGGGATGAACAGCACGTGGACGGGCGCCTGCGGGTTCAGATCGCGAAAGGCCAGCACGTCGTCATTTTCGTAGACGATGTCGGCCGGAATCTCGCGACGTACGATTTTGCTGAAAATGGTATCGCTCATGACCGTTTCCCCTGCGTGAATCAATCCAGCAACTGCCGACTGCCGAACGCATGCGCCAGCGTACTGCGATCGACATATTCCAGCTCGCCGCCCAGCGGCACGCCATGCGCCAGCCGGGTCGGCTTGACGCCACCGGCTCGTGCCAGCTGCGCGAGGTAGTGTGCGGTCGCCTCGCCTTCCACCGTGGGATTGGTGGCGATGATCAGCTCCTCGATCTCGCCCTCACCCAGGCGCTCGGTGAGCTTTGCCAGCCCCAGCTCCTCCGGGCCCAACCCGTCCAGCGGCGACAGGCGCCCCATCAGCACGAAGTACTGGCCGCGAAAGCCGGTGGCCTGCTCGATGGCGGCCAGATCGGTAGGTGACTCCACCACGCAGAGAACCTGTCGGTCGCGACTGCTGCTGGCGCACAACGCGCACAGCGGATCCTCACTGAAGTTGCGGCACTGGCCGCAGTGGCCGATACGCTGCATCGCCTGTTGCAGCGCCGTGGCCAGCTTCAGTCCGCGCTCGCGGTCGCGCTCCAGCAGATGGAAGGCCATCCGCTGGGCACTCTTGCCGCCCACGCCGGGCAGGCAGCGCAGGGCTTCGATCAGGTCGGCGAGAAGGGGGGATCCGCTCATGGGGACTCAGCGAATGGAAAATGGGACATGGTGATTCGTGGCGCCGAAGCCTTGTCCCGTCGGCCAATGACGTTCCGATGCTTCATGTGCCGAGATACCTGTGTGCGACCGTCAAAACGGCATCTTGAAGCCGGCTGGCAGATTCAGCCCGGCAGAGACACCGCCAAGCCGTTCCTTGCTGACTTCGGCCACCTTGTTCACCGCATCGTTAAGCGCGGCAGCGACCAGATCCTCGGCCATCTCCGGGTCGTCGGCAAAGGTCTGCCGATCGATCTGCACCCGACGTACCTCGTGCGCGCCGGTCATCACCACGTTGACCAGACCACCGCCGGCGCTGCCCGTGACCTCGAGTTTGGCGAGCTCTTCCTGCGCGCGCTTCATGTCTTCCTGCATGCGCTGCGCTTGCTGCATCAACTGACCGATCTGT
>JAPHUU010000300.1 GCA_026193555.1 Rhodanobacter sp. | reverse complement strand
TCGCCGGCCATGACATGCATTTCCCGGTGCCCGACATACCGGCAACCAGACGGCCGTCATACTGGAAACAGGCGGGCGCGCAGCACACGGATACCGCTATCGCGATGCTGCCCGCAGGCTGGAACCGCGCACCATCAGTTTCACCGGCAGGATCGCGCTCTCGGCCGGCTCGCGGCGGATCAGCTGGAGCAGGCAATCGACCAGCAGTTCGCCCGCACGATTGGTGTCCTGCAGTACCGAGGTGAGTGTCGGATTGACGAAACTGGCGGTGGGAATGTCATCAAAACCGACCAGGGCCACATCCTGCGGCACGCGCAGACCGTGATCGGACAATGCGCGCATGGCACCGATGGCAATCAGGTCGCTGGCCGCAAACACCGCATCGAAGCCGGCGCCCCGCGCGATCAACTCCTGCATCGCCTCGTAACCGGAACTTTCGGTGCTTTCGGCATTGACCTGCAATGCGGGATCGATCACCACGCCTGCCTGCTGCAACACGTCGGCATAGCCGCGGTAGCGCTCGAAGAATTCCGGATAGTGGCTGGACGCATCGCCGAGGAACGCCGGTCGTCGGCAACCTTGTTCGATCAGGTGCGTGGCGACCGCCTGCCCCCCGCAAAAATTGTCGCAACCGATGGAAACCCCGGGCTGGTCGGGCAGCACCGCACCCCAGCGCACGAAGCAGGTGCGCTGGGCAACCAGCTTGTCCAGCTTGTCGCGATGAGTGAGGTAGTCACCATAACCGAGCAGGATGATGCCATCGGCCTTGTTGCTGTCGGCGAAATCGGCATGCCAGTCGTGCGAGAACTGCTGGAACGAGATCAGCAGGTCATAGCCGCGCTGGGCGCAGGCCCGCGTGATCGAACCAAGCATCGACAGGAAAAACGGGTTGATCCGCGACTCGTCCGGGGTTGGATCCTCGAACAGCAGCAAGGCCAGCGTGCCCGAATGCATCCGGCGCAGGTTGGAGGCGTTCTTGTCGACCTTGTAGTTGAGTTGCTCGACTGCCGCCTGAATGCGTCGCCGGGTTTCCTCGTTGACCAGCGGACTGCCACGCAACGCACGTGACACCGTGGCCTGGGACACGCCAGCCAGATGGGCAATATCGATCGATGTCGCTTTGACCTTCATCCACACCCTGATCCGGATACGTCCCACGCGGGGAGGCAACGCAAACCGCGGGTTTTCGCCCGCGGCTTGTCCGAATCCTAGTGCTTTGTGCGCCGGCTGTCATGAATGACCGGCGGCATCCGTCCGCTGACCGCGCCAGCACAGGCGCAGCCAGCATGCCGGGGTCAGGCCTGCATGTCTTCCAGTTCGATGCCCTTGGTCTCGCGCACCGCGTACAACACGAACATCAGCGACAGCAGGGCAAAGGCAGCGTAGAGGCCGTAGGCAAAGGAAAGCCCGATCTCGGCCAATGCCGGAAACGTGCTGGTGATCGCGAAGTTGGCCAGCCACTGCGCCGAGGCGGCCACCGCCAGTGCCGTGGCACGGATGCGGTTGGGAAACATCTCGCCCAGCAACACCCACACCACCGGGCCCCAGCTCACTCCGAAGAACACCACGTAGGCATTTGCCGCGACCAGCGCCACGATGCCGACCGAACCGGGCAAGCTCAGCTCGGCACCAGTGCCGGTGGCCTGCGAGAAGCACCAGGCCATCGCACCCAGGGTGATCGCCATGCCGGCCGAACCGATCACCAGCAACGGCTTGCGGCCGATCTTGTCGACCAGCGAGATTGCCACCAGGGTCACCAGCACGTTGACGATCGAGGTGGCCACGGTGATGGTGAACGAATCGGCCTCGCTGAAGCCGACCGAGTGCCACAGGGTCGATGAGTAGTAGAAGATCACGTTGATGCCCACGAACTGCTGGAACACCGACAGCAGGATGCCGACCCACACGATCGGCAGCAGGCCCGCGGCCGCGCCACGCAGGTCGCTCAGGCGCGGTTTGTGTTCCGAACGCAGGCTGTCCTCGATGTCGGCCAGCTTCTTGTCCAATGCCGACTCGCTGTGCATGTCCAGCACCTGCTGCAGCACCACCCGGGCCTCGGCCGAACGGCCCTTGGCCACCAGATGGCGCGGCGATTCCGGCACCGCCAGCACCAGCAGGCCGTAGATCAGCGCCGGCGTCACCGCCG
>JAPHUU010000246.1 GCA_026193555.1 Rhodanobacter sp. | reverse complement strand
CTTCATCTCGCTCCATCGATGCGAAACGGCAGCTCGTCCCATGAACAGCCCTCACCTGCGCCCGATCGAGGCCATCCGGTCAGTTGCCGTGCGACTCGATGGCGTGGATCACGACTACGACCCGCTGCTGCAGGCTGTCGGCGGGCGCCCGTTCGTGTTGCTGGGCGAGGCAACGCACGGCACGCGCGAGTTCTATCGCATGCGGGCGGACATCACGCGCCGCCTGATTGTCGAGTGCGGCTTTGATGCGGTTGCGGTCGAAGCGGACTGGCCCGATGCGAATCGGTTGAACCGGTATGTGCGCGGCGAGGGTCATGACGCCAGTGCACGTGCAGCGTTCGGTGATTTCCAGCGCTTCCCGCGCTGGATGTGGTGCAACGAAGAGGTCCTGCCTTTCATCGAATGGTTGCAGGCTCACAACGCCACCTGCCAGCGCGATGCCGCGGTCGGCTTCTACGGTCTGGATCTGTACAGCCTCTATCGCTCCGCCGAAGCGGTTATCAGCTACCTCGAGGGCGTCGATCCAGAGCAGGCTGCCATCGCACGCAAGCAATACGCGGCACTGGATCATGTGCGGGATCCACAGGGTTACGGCTACGAAGTGGTATCGGGGTTGCGCCCCGACTGCCAGTCTGCCGTGCTGGAGCGGCTGGCCGAACTGATCCGGCACGCCCCCGACTACCTGACACACGGTGGCCAGCAGGCTGTTGACGAACAGTTTTTCGCGGAGCGCAATGCCCACGTGGTGATGAGCGCGGAGGCCTACTACCGCGAGATGTTCGGATTGCGCGCGAGCAGCTGGAACAGGCGCGACCAGCACATGACGCAGACCCTGTTTGCCTTGCACCAACACCTGCGCGCGCAGGGAAGGGCCGGCCGAATCGTGGTGTGGGCGCACAATTCCCACCTGGGGGATGCGCGCGCGACACAGATGTCGCAAGCCGGTGAATGGAACGTGGGACAGCTCGTGCGCCAGAACGTCGGCACCGACGAGGCCTTGCTGGTCGGCTTCACCACCTACACCGGCACCGTCACCGCGGCTGACGAGTGGGGCGGCCCGGCGGACTGCCGCAAGGTGCGGCCGGCGCGTGCGGACAGCTATGAAGGCCTGTTCCATCGCACGCATCTGGATCGTTTCTATCTGCCGCTGGGCGATCCCGTCGCCAGCTCGCTCTTGCCCATGCTGGAACGTGCGATCGGCGTGCTGTACCGGCCGCAGACCGAATTGGCCAGTCACTATTTCGAGGCGATCCTGCCGTTGCAGTTCGACGCGCTGTTCCATCTGGATGAAACCCAGGCGGTTGAACCTTTCGACCAGGTTGCACCCCCGGAACACGCCGACATGCCAGCTGACCACCTGCCGGGCGCGTGACGTCCGAGTCCGCGACCGCAGGACCGACAGCTGCCAGCCGTGCATGAGGCAGGCAGCGCGCCGGTGCCGGACAAGTCAGGAGGAGGCAATTCTCGGAACCAGCAACTCCCGTGGCAGGCGCGCATGGATATCTTCGGCGGGCAGGGCAGTCAGGTTTCGCCGGAACTCACCGGACACACACTCGATCAGTGACTGGCTCAAGTTGCCGTGCAGGGCGCCGAGGAAACGGGACGACGCAACCAGCACCAGTCGATCGAACTGGTGGTCATTGCGACCTCGTTCCAGCGCATCGCTGATCGTGCGCGCAAACTGGTTGGTGCTCTTTTCCCGCAAGGACGTGTGCGGTTCAATCGCATGACGGGCGCTGCCCACGCTCTCGTTGACTCGGGGCAGGCGATCGTTGTTGGCTTGGCGGCCGGGCGCTCGTCCGTCCGGATTGGTCAGACAAGCGACCTCGGTCAACGTCTTGCTGGGCGACGTGAGCTCGAACAGCCGCGCACGTGTGCCGTCGGCCACCAGAATCCATGTATTCAACATGCAAGCCTCCCACCCCGTGAATGGGGCCGTGAATTGCCTCGCCTGCCGTTGCGTCACCGGGGCAGGATGGCCGAATGACGATCCGATGTACTGGATGCAGATTCACTGTAGAGGGATCGGTGAGCGGCCTGTTGACCGAGGTCAACGCGGACTTCGAATACGCCGCGCGATCGGCTACGCAGAACCTGATGGCCTTCGCGTCCAGCATCGGCGATGTCGCCAACCGGTGGTCTGGAAGGTGATCACTACGCCCCCCGCAGGGTCGCGACGACATCGGCATCCTCGACCTGCTCGAACCGCCGATAATGCGCGCCGACGCTGGAAAAGCCTGCGGGGGTGGCCAGGCAGACGACCTCGTCGGCCAGCGGAGCCATCCTTGCCAGTCCCTCGGTCGATGCCACAGGCACTGCGCAGATCAGGTGGGAGGGCGCTTTCTTGCGCACCCACGCCAGTGCCGCGGCCATGGTTGCACCGGTGGCCAGCCCATCGTCGACCACGATAACCACACGACCGCGGGGGTCGACCGCTTCGCGGCCCTCGCCATAGAGTCGCCTCTGCTCGCGGATACGTGTCTTCTGGCGGGCCGCTTCGCCTTGCAAATAGGCCTCGTCCGCGCCGGCGGCTTCGGCGTAGGGCGATGCGTGCACGTCGCCCGACTCGTCCACGGCGCCCACCGCGAACTCCGGATTCATCGGCGCACCGAGCTTGCGCACCAGCACCACATCGAGCTCGCCTTCCAGTGCGTCGGCGAGCACCCGCCCCATGGGCACCGCACCGCGCGGTATCGCCAGGATCAGCGGGTGACTGCCGCGTCGACTGGCCAGGCGCTCGGCCAGCAATCGGGCGGCGTGGGTGCGATCGGCAAACGGCAACATAGGCATTGGCGCTTGCTCCAGGCAACGCGGGAAGCATCAGTCTGCCAAGCCGGCCAGCGGGTGTTTTGACGCAGATCAAGCAAATTCATGGAAGTCGCCGGAGCCATGCGCGAACCGATCAGTCGACCGTGTTGGAGCTACCGCGACGAATCAGCGGAGACAGGCGTCGCAGCGCATCGAAGGCGATCACCGAGGCCAGCGGCAACAGCAGCCCCAGCGCGGTCAGGTCAAACGGGATCGGGGCGAAACCGAACCAGCGGGCAGGCACTTCCATCCGCGTCACCGCCATCAGCAAGCCCAGTGCCACCACGGAGACCGTCCAGAAACTGGCATTGGGCCGCCGAAGCGTTTGCCAGGCATTCGCACCGGAGCGGTTGAGCAGGATCAGTCCCAGGTTGCCGGTGACCAGCGTGGTGAACGACAGCGCGGCAAGCTGCGGTTGTGGCAGCTCGATGCCGCGACCGAACGCATAGATGCCGGCAACCGCCGCCAGCACCGCAAGGCCTTCGGTGAGGCCGCCGGTCAGCATGGCGACATCCAGCAGGTGCCTGGTGGGTTGACGCGGTGGACGGCGCATCACATCCGGTTCGGGCGGCTCGCGTTCGAACACGATCGAACACGCCGGGTCGATGATCAACTCGAGAAACACCACATGCAGCGGAAGCAGTACCAGCGGGTTGCCGGTGAGCAACGGCAATAGCGCCAGACCGGTGACCGGAACGTGCACGGCGAGGATGAAGCGCACCGCGCGAAGGATATTGTCGTGGATGGTGCGGCCGCGCCGGATGGCCCGCACCACGGTCACAAAATTGTCGTCAAGCAGGACGATGGATGCCGCTTCGCGGGCCACATCGGTACCGCGTCCGCCCATGGCAATACCCACGTGTGCGGCCATCAGCGCAGGCGCGTCGTTGACCCCGTCGCCAGTCATCGCCACCACGCTGCCGGACTGCTTGAGGGCATGCACGAGACGCAACTTGTGCTCTGGCCGGACTCGCGCGAATACGTCGATCTCGGCGGCGCGTCTGGTCATTGTATCGTCGTCCATCGCATCGAGCTGGTCGCCGAGCATGGCAGCCTGTCCGTTCAGGCCGGCGGCCGAGGCCACCGCGCGAGCGGTTTCGAGATGATCGCCGGTCAGCATGACGACGCGTATGCCGGCTGTGTGCGCCTCGGCGATCGCCGCCGGGACGGCCTCACGCAGCGGATCGGCCAGACCGATCAGACCGCGCCATGCGAAGCGGAACCCGCGTGCGGTGTCGGGCAACGCCTGCGCTGGATCCGGCCAGGTCGCGGTGGCCACCGCAATCACGCGAAGGCCGCGCCGTGCCATGGCATCGACCTGCGCCATCCTTTGCGCTCTGTCATCGGCCGTGAGGGCGCACAATTCGACGACGGCTTCCGGGGCGCCCTTGCAGGCGACCTCCAGCGACGTCGCATCGGATGCCTGCCAGACCTTGGTTGTGGCCAGCAGGGCATCCGACAGGGGATATTCGTGAACGAGGCGCCACCGGTCACAGCGTGATGCATCGGCCCTCTCTGCCGCGGTGCAGATGGCCTGTTCCATCGGATCGGAGGGTTGCGCCTCGGTGGCCAGATCGGCGCAGCGCAGCAGCGCCTTGAGTGCCGGCGACAGCGTGGCGGACGGGGCGGCCTGTTCGCCGGCCACAGCCAGCTCGGCTACTGCCATGCGGTTTTCGGTAAGGGTGCCGGTCTTGTCCGTGCACAGCACCGTCACGGCACCCAGCGCCTCGATGCTCGGTGCGCGCCGCACCAGTGCCTGGTGACGCGCCATGCGCCAGGCACCAAGGGCGAGGAACACCGTCATCACCACCGGGAGCTCCTCGGGGATGTTGGAGATCGCCAGCGTGATGCCGGCCAACAGTGCATTCAGCCAGCCGCCACGGGTACTGACATAGAGCACGACCACCAGCACGCAGGAAGCCAGCCCGATCAGGGCGAACACCACCACCACCCATCGCATCTCGCGTTGCATCGGGGTCGGTTCCCGCCGAATCGTGCGCAACGCCACCCCGATCCGACCGGCCTCGCTGTCGGCGCCGATGGCGATCACCTCGGCGGTGCCGTGGCCACTGACCACCAGCGTGCTTGCATGCAGCCGGTCGCCGTCATCCTGCCGCTGGCCAACGGCGGCGCTGCGCCGCACAGGCACCGATTCGCCGGTCAGCATGGATTCGTCGAGCTGCAGATTGCTGTCGTCCAGCAGCTGGGCGTCCGCGGGCACGCGATCGCCCTCGGCCAGCAGGATCACATCGCCGACCACCAGTTCACGCGCCGGGACCAGTCGGGTCACGCCATCGCGAAGCACGCGTGCACGTGGGCTGCTCAGGTCCCGCAGCGCCTGCAGCGCGTGTTCGGACTTGAATTCCTGATAGGCGGTCAGGGCAATCATCAGCAGGATCGATGCGCCGAGCACCGCCGCCTCCTGCGGATCACCCAGCAGCCAGTAAATGACGGCGGCGCCCAGCAGCATGAGCAACATCGGTTCGAGCAGCATGATGGCGATGGCTCGCAGCCAGCGCATCCGTTGCGCATGCGGCAACACGTTCGGTCCGTCGCGGCGCAGGAGCGCCGCCGCCTCGCTGCCCGACAGTCCGACAGGCGGGGTGCCAGGGGTATTTCGGGTACGGCGTTGGTGTCGATCTTGTTGCATGTGGATTTCGCCGGCGGGCTGTTCCAGTGGTTCTGGCTCGCGGCAGATGACGGCAGGCAGATCACGGCAGGGCGCTGGGCCACGTGCCGTCCGGGCCGACTAGCCGCCTTGGTTGGGCAGCACCAGCAGAATGGACACGAAGCGCCGCAGCGACTCACCGAAACCCGACTCTTTCAGCTGAGTGGCATCCACCGCCAGGGTCGCGCTGGGTGCGCAGCGGCATATCTGCTGCAGCTCATCAAATGCCTGTTCGGCGCCGCTGCCACCTTCGGTACACAGGAAAGCGATCTGGCGTGCCTTGCCGGCATGTTTGCGGGCGTAACTTCGCACTGGGGATGCCATGCGCCGGGCCCACACCGGCCCTCCCAACACCAGCAGGTCGTAGTCGTTCGGATTGCGCTGCACAGGCTCGATCGGTGGTTCGCGCCCGGTGAGGGCATCGAACAGTGCACGAATCACCCCGCCCAGCCCATGCCGTTTGCGTGGCTCGCGGATCTCCTCGCAATCGGCGTTGAGTGCAGCGACGACCTCTTCCGCGATCCTTCGCGTATGGCCGGTCATCGAGTAATAAACGACCAGTATTCTCCTTGCCATGGTACGAACTCCCTGTGGTGCCGATGGATCACACGCGCGTCTGCATTTCATGCACCTGCTCGCGCCTCAATGCCTCGGTCAAGACGTGCATGTGTGTGCTCAGCGCGCCGTAGATGTCGTCAGCGCTTACCATGCCGGCCAGTCCGCCGTTGCTGTTGAGCACGGGGAGGCGCCGAACGGCATGCGATCGCATGGTTTCGATCGCGTCGAATATGTCTTCGCTATCGGCACAAGTGGCCAGCTGCCGGGTCATGATGTCGGACACCGTGAGTGCATCGGTGTCGATGCCCACGGCAACCACGGCCAGGACGATGTCGCGATCGGTGAGAAACCCGACCGGCAGTCGTTCACCATCCGGCTGCTCGGTTACCACCAGACTGCCGACGTGATGTTTGCGCATCAATTCGGCCGCTTCGTGGACGGACAGATCGGCCTCGGCACTGATGACCCGGTGGGTACATATTTCAGCGATTCGCATGACCTGCCTCCCTTGTGGCGGCCCGATCGGCCGCCCCTGAAGAGTCGCCCCACGACACCCTGCCGGAGTTGACAGGGATCAACAATCGATAGGATATAGTACGCTGAATGATTCCTGAATACCACGCCAGCCCGCGCGGCGCAACGGATTGCGGGGTCAGTGGTGCGCTGAACTCATGGTGGCGGCCAGTCGTTTGCGCAGTTGCTCCAGTGGCAGGGTATTGAGAACATTCGACGCCTCCAGCCAGCCACGCCGCGCCTGATCGACGCCAAGCGTCAGCCAGCGCAGGTCGTTGCCGTGGTGTGCATCACTGGAAATGACCACCGCGACACCCGCGTCCCTGGCCTGGCGGCACTGCACGTCGAACAGGTCCAGCCGCTCCGGCTGCGAGTTCAGTTCGAGGAAGCAACCGCGTTCGCCGGCATGGCGGATGATTCGCTCCATGTCCAGATCGCACGGGCCGCGAGTGTTGAACAGACGTCCGTTCGGGTGCGCGAGAATGCTGAAGTTCGGCCGGTCCATCGCATGCAGGATGCGTGCGGTCTGCTTTGCGCGTGGCAGGTCCAGGTGGCTGTGCACCGCGCCGACCACCAGGTCCAGACGGGCGAGGACGGCATCGGGAAGATCGAGTCGGCCATCCGGCAGGATGTCCACTTCAATGCCCTTGAGCAGAACCACGCCGTCAAGTTTTTCGTTGAGCTCGTCGATGGCCTGGATCTGTTCCTCCAGTCGCCGTTGGTCAAGCCCGTGGGCGACGGTGAGACTCCGCGAATGGTCGGTGATCGCCAAGTAGGTGAGGCCGGCGGAGCGTGCCGCCTGTGCCATTTCCGCGAGGTTCTGCTTGCCATCGCTGGCATTGGTATGCGCATGCAGATCGCCGCGCAGGTCGGCGCGCTCGACCAGATGCGGCAAGGCCTGTTTGCGTGCCGCCTCGATCTCGCCATGATCTTCACGCAGCTCGGGCGGAATGTACGGGAGTCCGATCGACGCATAGACGGACGATTCGGTGTCGCCGGCGATGCGCTTGCCATCGCGGTAAACGCCGTACTCGTTGATCTTCAACTTGCGCGCCTGGGCGATTCGCCGCAGGGCGATGTTGTGTGCCCTGGATCCGGTGAAATAGACCATCGCGGCACCGAAACTGGCGGCGCGAACCACGCGAAGATCCACCTGCAGACCATCCCTGAGCACCACACTGACCCGGGTCGAACCTTGTGCCAGCACCTCCTCGATCCGATCGAACATGCCGAGGTAACGCGAAAGCGCCTTGCCCGACCGGCCCACCAGCAGGATGTCCAGATCACCGACCGTGTCGCGCCGTCGCCGATAGCTTCCCGCCACGACCGCGTTGGAAATGCCCGGTGCGGCACGCAGGTAGGTCAGCAGGTCGTCGACCTGGGCCGTGACCTGCGCCAGCGGCCAGCGCCGGGAGCGTTCCAGATGTCCGGCGACCGCTTCGGCGATGCGTCGTTCACTCACTGCACCGAACCCGGGTACGGCGCGGATTCGGCCCTCCCTCGCCGCACTCAGCAACTGGGCCGGGGATCGGATGCCGAGTTCGTGATACAGGGTGTGAACACGCTTGGGGCCGAGCCCGGAAATGTGCAGCAGGTCGGTGATGCCGCGGGGAAAGCTGGCCTGCAATCGGTCGAGCTGGTCGCAACTGCCGCGAGCGAGGATCTCGCCAATCTTGCCTGCCAGATCCTTGCCGATGGCGGGCAGGTCCTCAAAATGCTGGCCCTGGGCCTGCAGATCGGCCATCTCCTGCGGCCACGCGGAAAGCGTGCGGGCCGCATTGCGGTAAGCGCGTACGCGGAACGTATTGGCCTGCTGCAACTCGAGCAGGTCGGCGATCTGTTCGAAGACCCTGACGATGTCGGCATTGCGGATGGTCATGACGGTACCCCGCCGGCTGGACAGTCAGCCTGGCGCGGTTGCGACCGCAGGTTGGCGAGCACGCTCCAATTCCCTGACGACTGCTTGATCTGCGTCAAATTCGGACGTGTGCGCCTTGCGCGATTCTTCACATCTTGTGACGTATGGTTTTTGTCATTCGAGCCAACGTCGGAGATATCACCATGCATCATCATTCCTTGCCACCGCCGCTTTTCACCGAACGGGTTCACGTGGGTCCCCGGGGCCTCCCAGGCCTGTTGCGTGTTCCACCTGATGCCATCGGCATGGTCGCGTTCGCGCATGGGGGCGGCAGCAGCCACCTCAGTCCGCGCAACAACGCCGTTGCCGAGGAACTTGCCCATGACGGCCTCGGAACCCTGCTGTTCGATCTCTTGAGCGAGGATGAGGCTGGCGATCGGAAAAACGTGTTCGACATCCGCCTGCTCGCGAAGCGGCTCGGGCAGGCGATCGACTGGCTGGGACAGCGAGAGGACGTCGGTCATCTCCCCCTCGGCCTGTTCGGCGCCAGCACGGGCGCCGCTGCCGCGCTGACGGCCGCAGCGGCCAGCGATCGTGTGGCTGCAGTGGTTTCGCGCGGCGGTCGCCCGGACCTGGCAGCAGAGGCCTTGCCGCTGGTGCAGGCGCCGACGTTGCTGATCGTGGGCAGCCTCGACACGGATGTGCTGGCACTCAATCGACAAGCGCTCCAGCGCATGCAATGCGACGTTTCGTTGCGAATCATTCCCGGCGCCACGCATCTGTTCGAGGAGCCCGGCGCCATGCAAGAGGTGGTCGAGTTGAGCAGCGACTGGTTCTGTACCTTTCTCACACTGGCAGCAAGGCCCGCAGGGCAGGGCAGGATGTCGGAGTCGTCGTTGGAGCAACACCAGGCAAGCTGACGCCTGCGTACCGGACAAGCGCAACCGCGCAGGGGATTCGGCGTCGTCGCGGGCGTCCGCGGGCAGCCGCGATGGTCCAGCGCAGGACCATCGCTGTGCCCACGCACTGTTCGCGAAAAGGCGCCGCGGCAGCCCGGAGCAGGTTGCCCGATGCGCGGTGCGATTCACCATGGGCTGTCCTTGATACCGATCCGGAATGCGATGCGATTTACCGCCACGTCGCCAACAAACGTCACGATCAGGATCAGCAGCACTTCAGCGGCGGACAAGCCTGCCGGGACAGCCATCAACAGCAGCGCCCCGAGGGCGAAGTCGAGCTGATCCCACGGCATCCAGGGTTTTCCCGGTGGGATGCCCCGTTGGCGCTTGAACAGGCTCTTGAGGGCGTCGCCGGCCATCGCGCCGACTCCGAACCCGAGTCCGGCCAGCGGCCACCAGTGGTAGTCGATCCGGCCGACGGGCAGGGCGAGCGCCGCCTGTGCTGCGGTAACCAGCAGGGCGACCGCGACACCCAGAGCAAACCCGAGCACCGTCTTGTGACTGCCGAGGAGACGCGCGTGGATCGGCTGGTTCCATCCCTTCCAGAAGCGGACGAAGGGTGGTGCCATGTTGGCGAGGTAGGCCGGCGCCATGAAGTAGAGCAGCGACGTCAGCTGCAGGGCGAATGCTTGCACGATCTTCCCTCCGGATGAGGATCGCGGACAGTCTGCGCGCTGGCGCGACAGCGTGGTTGACCTGGGTCAAGACACCGTGGGGCAGGTCGGGCAGCATCACATCAGGGTGCCGGTGGAGACTGCTTGAAGCCCGGCATCACTTTTCCGCGGGAAGGACCATGTGTCATCGCCGATGGCATGCATCCTCCCGCAAAGACTCGCCGTGACCATCGAGAGTGATCGTGATGAAGGACATGGCGGCACGGCGATCATCGACGGAGAAACCCGGATTGCCGGCCAAGGTCGCCTTTCTGCGCCAGCCGGCGAGCTATCCGGAACGGCCGGCGACGGTGGATGTGCTGGAAACGCACATGTCCTGGTTGTTCATGACCGAACAGCATGTGTACAAGCTGAAGAAGCCATTCCACCACGATGTCATCGACTACAGCACATTGGCCGCACGGCGGCGCTGTTGCCGGAGTGAGCTTCGCCTGAACCGGCGTCTGGCTCCGGAGGTCTACCTGGCCGTCGTGCCTTTGACCGTCGATCGCGCAGGTTGCCTGGCATTGGCTGGCGCGGGGCGCAGCATCGACTGGCTGGTGAAAATGCGCAGACTGCCTGCCGACATGACCCTGGAACAGCGGCTACGGCACGGTGCATTCGGTGCCCGGGATGCGCGCCGCATCGTGCAGCGGCTGGTGCCGTTCTTCGCCGCCGCACCTCGCGCTGCGTGGACACCCGCCGCGTACCGACGGCACCTGACGAGATCGATCCGGGCAACGGCGCGGCAGCTGGCGCGCCCCGAATTCAGGCTGGAACGCCCGGCGATCGATGCCATCGCGGCAGGGCTGCTCCGTGCGATCGAGTTGCACGCCGAACAGCTGGATGCGCGTGTGCGCGGTGAACACATCGTGGAAGGCCATGGGGATCTGCGTCCGGAGCACATCTACCTGACCGAGCCGTTGAGCATCGTGGACTGTCTGGAATTCGATCGCGAACTGCGCCTGCGCGACCCGATCGACGAGCTGGCATTTCTGACCCTGGAATGCCAGCGACTGGGCGAGCCGAGATCGGACAGATGGTTCTTTGACGCCTATCGAAAGCTCAGCGGCGACCATCCGCCGCGTGTGCTGATCGACTTCCACAAGGCCCGCAATGCCTTTGTGCGGGCCGAGATCGCGATCTGGCATCTGGACGACCCCGAGACCGGTCCGCCGCAGCACTGGATCGACCAGGGCAACGACTACCTGCGCCGCGCGCGGCTGGCGATGCGCCGGTTGCGATGATGGCGATGCGACGCGTCGGCGCGCATGCATGCTGTCGCGACGCAGCACCGAGGGATGGCTGCTGGCCAGGAGCGTGGGTGGCAGAAATCTTTGGGCGGCGAGACTGGGCTATCCAAAGGATCTACCGCCCACGCTCCTGGTCGATGGCGACCGCCGCTTCACCCGCGCGCAGCTCCCGGATGGCCTGCGCGAACAGCGGCGCGCAGGCCAGAACCTCGACCCGTTTGATCGCCGCGCTGTCCCGCAACCGGAAGGGCGACACGCTGTCGGTGACCAGGATGCGATCCAGTGCCGGATCGGCCAACTCGGTGGCGGCGGGATCCACAAACAGGCCATGACTGGCAACCGCGAACACCGCGCGTGCCCCCGCCACCCGCGCGGCCCTGGCGGCGCGCAACATCGTGGTGCCGGTGCTGATCATGTCGTCGACAATGAGCACGGTGCGTCCCGCGACCTCGGCGAACAGGGCTTCGCCGGAGACCACATCGGCACTGCGTCGCTTCTCCATCAATCCCAGGCCGATCGGTCGATCGAGCACGCGCATCAAGGCGTTGCGAAAGGCATCGGCACGTTTCAGGCCGCCGGCATCCGGGGACAGCACGGTGACCTCCTGGCCATGCAGGCTGGCCGAGAGATGGGTGATGAACAGCAGCTGCGCTTCCAGCGTCTCGTTGCCGCATCGAAAGGCGTTTTCGAACGCGGCCGGATTGTGCACATCAAGCGTCAGCACCCTGTCCACGCCGACCGCCTCGAACATCTGCGCTACATAGCGCGTGGCGACCGGATCGTGGAGCTTGGTGCGACGATCCTTGCGCGAATAACAAAGATAGGGCACCACCGCCGTGACTTTCGCGGCGCCATGGTCACGCACCGTGGCCAGGAAAAACAGCAATCGGCAAAGCTTGTCGTGGCCACTCTGCTCATCGTCGCCATACAGCGAGTGCACCACGTAGACATCGGCGTCGCGCACGCTTTCCAGCGGGCGTACCTTGTGCTCGCCATCCTCGAACTCGCGTT
>JAPHUU010000166.1 GCA_026193555.1 Rhodanobacter sp. | reverse complement strand
GCACCCGACTCGATCATTCCACACAGCTCGACCACGCATCGCGCCAGTTAGGCCGAGTAACCGGCCGCGTGGCGTCACGCGCATCCTCGATCGCCCGGGCACAGTGATCAAGCGCGGCATAGCCGTGCCCGCGCAACGCCTTCAGCGGCGCCAGAGGTCCTCGGCGGCCCACTCGACAACGCGGCAACTTCCGCCAGTCGGCCGGCTCCGGCAGACGGATGCGAGCGTGCGCGGTCTGCAACATGAGCGGCCCATTCAGATCAAGTCCAATGCCCTGGCGTGATGGCGCAGATGGTCGCCCATGAAGCTGCTGATGAAGTAGTAGCTGTGGTCATAGCCGGGGTGCCGACGCAGGGACAGTGCCTGGCCGGATTCGGCACAGGCCTGATCGAACAATTCGGGCCTGAGCTGGCCGTCGAGAAACTTGTCCGCCTCGCCCTGATCGATCAGGATCGTGCCAGGAAAGGTCTGTCGGCGCACCAGTTCGCAGGCATCGTAATCGGCCCACGCCCGCTCATCCGGGCCGAGATAGCGCGGGAGTGCTTTCCGCCCCCAAGGCACTTGGCTGGGTGCCACGATCGGTGCAAATGCCGAGACCGAATGAAAGCGCGTCGGATACTTCAGCGCAATCGTCAGCGCGCCATGTCCACCCATCGAATGCCCGAAGATGCCGCGGCGTGACGGATCGACCGGAAAATGTTCCGCGATCAGCGCCGGCAACTCGTCGACGACGTAGCTGTGCATGCGAAAGCGCGTGGACCAGGGTGACTGCGTGGCATCCACGTAGAAGCCCGCGCCCTCGCCGAACTCCCAATCGCCGGTGGCACCCTCGATGCCGGTGTCACGCGGACTGGTATCCGGCATCACCAGCACCAGGCCGAATTCGGCCGCCAGCCTCTGTGCGCCGGCCTTGATCGCCGCGGTTTCCTCGGTACAGGTGAGGCCGGCCAGGTAGTACAGCACCGGGCACGCTCCCTGCACCGCCTGCGGCGGCTGGTAGACCGCAAACCGCATCGATCCGTGGCATGTCGTGGAATCGTGCCGGTAGAAACCCTGCACCCCCCCGAAACACGCCTGCTCGGTAATGATCTCGATAGTCGCCATCGTCAACCTCAGTCGGTGAGCCTGCCTCGATCATAGTCGCCCCGCTCCGGCGCTGCGCGTCAGCGCTCCTGATCGAACGGCCGCATCGGGATCTCGTTGATGTTGAGTCCGCGGGACGGGTCACGCGGATCACGATCGCCGCGGCCACACTGCAGAACCGCAGCTGGCGCATGCCGTCGGCCCATGCATTGATGGCCGCTCGGGGTACTACATGACTGACGTGTTCGCGCAACTCGGTCTCGACCACACCTGACCCGATCACGCTGGCCCAGATATCGCGCTTGTACACACTTGCCGAGGCGTTTCGGGGAATCCCATCACGTCGAATCTGGTCGCCAGGCAGGCGGCTGAGTTCGGGTTGGCAATGCGAAGGTCATGTGCTCGACATCCATCCGCTCCACCACCATAAAGAAATAAAGAAGCCTGCGGATTGTGCAGGGAGATGACCATCGGGACGTCCCGCCGGCCCGCGCCACGCAGCTGAACCAGATCCCGCACCATCAGCCGATCAAGCACGAGAGCACCGCGTGTCCACGCTGCCCTTCGATCAGGGGAGTCGGCACAAGTCCCGCAAACTGGCGTCACGCCGCGACTTGGGCGCATGCACCAGCGCACGCACGTCGGCATAAAATGCCGGCCAGTGGCCACCGGCGCGCTCGAACAACACGGCGAACGCAGGTGTCCACTGGTCGTACAGGCCGAACGGCAGCAGCCGCGCGTTGTTGATCGGGGCGGCCACCCAGGCGTCGTAACGGGGATCGTGCAGCCCATCGTGATCGCGCCACTGCCGGTAGCGGGCGCGAAATGCCTCGATCTCGCGCTGCTTGCCGGCAGCCATCGCCGACTCCGGCAGGCCACTCGCGTAGAGTGTCCGCAGGCGCTCGCGCAGTTCCAGCACCAGCTCGGTGAATGCATCGTCCATCGCCCGCGCGTGCCCGTCCTGTGGCGGCAGGCCGCGTGACTGCCGCCACTGACGCAGGCCCTGCCGCTGCACGAAAGTGGCGAAGGATTCGTTGAACTCGGTGTCGCCCCTCGCATAGATCAGCTGGTGCGCCAGCTCGTGGAAGATCGTGCCTACCAGCTCATTGTCATCCCACCGCAGCATGCTCGAGAGTATCG
>JAPHUU010000224.1 GCA_026193555.1 Rhodanobacter sp. | reverse complement strand
GGGCATTGACGACGTACGCGAGCGGCTGCGCAAGACCTGCTGGGTCACCCTCGACTACATGGACCGACACCCGGCGGTGATGATGCTGCTGTCCACCGCCGTGCCGGCATCCCGGCTGCGCAAGATCCGCATCTACGAGAGTCCCGAATTGATGGACGCCTTCCTCGGCGTGCTCAAGGACGGGCAGACGCGTGGCGTGCTCAACCCACGCGTGTCGAGCAAGGTGCTGCTGGACGTATTCATGGGCATCATCGGCCGCGTCACGCTGATGCACATCGTGCGCGAGGAGAAGCGCCCCCTGATCGAGCAGTTTGACGAGCTGTTCCAGATGCTCTGGCGAGCGATGTCGGTGGAGTGACCTGAGGGCCCTGCGCCGGCGCAGGCGGCGGTTGAATCGAACCGGACGACGACGCTGATGTCAGCACGCCGCGACGCACGCCTCCCTGCAAGCGCTCCCGCAACCGCCGATCGGGATCTCGATCACCGTCAGCGTCACTCAGCATCACAATGGGTCGCGATCACCGTGATCAAGACCCTGGCCGTGATGGCGATGATCGGCGCGTACTACCTCACCGGCATCGTCTGAGCACCGGGATCGCGGTCAGAAGCGAACACCCGCTGAACGCGCAATCGACCGGCGCGACGGCACCCGTCGAACGATTCGCACTCCTCCAGCCGCAGGGCGCACAAGCGTTGGGTGCAACCCGGCCCGGTGCGTCTGCGCGTCGGACGGCACCGATATGCCGGTCGTCGACCGAAATCGCGGGCAAGTTGTCACATAAATCCGTATAATCCTCGGGTTAATCCTTCTGATAACCCACGTGGTGGCTCCAAGCGCCACCCGAGTGCTTTCCATGTCCATTGAAAAACTGCGCAACATCGCCATCGTGGCCCACGTCGATCACGGCAAGACCACCCTGGTCGACTGCCTGCTCAAGCAATCCGGTACGTTCTCCGAGCGCACGGTGCTGGCCGAGCGCGTGATGGACTCGAACGATCAGGAGAAGGAGCGCGGCATCACCATCCTGGCCAAGAACACCGCGATCGAGTGGAATGGCAACCGGATCAACATCGTCGACACCCCGGGCCATGCGGATTTCGGTGGCGAGGTCGAGCGCGTGCTGTCGATGGTCGACTCGGTACTGATCCTGGTCGATGCGATGGACGGCCCGATGCCGCAGACCCGCTTCGTGACGCAGAAGGCGTTCGACATGGGCTTCAAGCCGATCGTGGTGATCAACAAGGTCGATCGCCCCGGCGCGCGCCCGGACTGGGTGCTGGACCAGACCTTCGATCTGTTCGACCGCATTGGCGCGACCAACGAGCAGCTCGACTTCCCGGTGGTCTACGCATCGGCTTTGCACGGCTACGCCGGCCTCGAAAGCACCGTGCGCGAAGGCGACATGACGCCGCTGTATGAAGCGATCATGGAGCACGTGAGCGCACCGAGCGTCGACCCGGAAGGCCCGTTCCAGATGCGCATCAGCCAGCTCGACTACAACAGCTACGTCGGCCTGATCGGCATCGGCCGCATCCAGCGTGGCAAGGTGCGCACCAACATGCCGGTCAGCGTCGTCGACCGTCATGGCAAGAAGCGCACCGGCAAGGTGCTGCAGGTGCTGGGCTTCATGGGTCTGGAGCGCCGCGAGGTGGCCGAGGCCGAAGCGGGCGACATCGTCGCGATCTCCGGCGTCGAAGGCCTGAGCATCTCCGACACCATCTGCGCGCTGGACACGCCAGAGGCGCTGGAACCGCTGACCGTCGACGAGCCGACCATCAGCATGACCTTCCAGGTCAACAATTCGCCGTTCGCCGGCAACAAGGACAAGAGCGGCGGCAAGTTCATCACCAGCCGCCAGATCCGCGAACGGCTCGAGCGCGAGACGCTGCACAACGTGGCACTGAAGGTCGAGGAAGGTTCGGATCCGGACAAGTTCCTGGTCTCCGGCCGTGGCGAGTTGCACCTGTCGGTGCTGATCGAGAACATGCGTCGCGAGGGCTACGAACTGGCCGTGTCGCGACCGGAAGTCATCATCAAGGAGATCGATGGCAAACTCATGGAGCCGATCGAGCAGCTGGTGGTGGACGTGGAAGAGGTGCACCAGGGCGGCGTGATGGAGCGCCTGGGCATGCGCAAGGGCCAGCTGAAGAACATGGAGTCCGATGGTCGCGGTCGCGTGCGTCTGGATTATGAGATCCCGGCGCGCGGCCTGATCGGCTTCCAGACCGAGTTCCGCACCCTGACCCAGGGGTCGGGCCTGCTGTTCCACGTATTCGACCATTACGGTCCCAAGTCCGAGGGCGCGATTGCCAAGCGCCAGAACGGCGTGATGATCGCCAACGCGGCCGGCGCCACGCCCGCCTACTCGCTCGGGCCGCTGCAGGAACGCGGCAAGCTGTTCGCCGCCGAAGGCGACGAGGTGTATGAGGGCCAGCTGGTCGGCATCCATTCCAAGGACAACGACCTCACCGTCAACGCGATCAAGCCCAAGCCGCTGACCAACATGCGCGCCTCGGGCAAGGACGACGCGATCGCGCTGTCGCCAGCCATCAAGTACTCGCTTGAGCAGGCACTGGAATTCATCGAGGACGATGAGTTGGTGGAGGTCACCCCGAAGGAGATCCGCCTGCGCAAGCGTCACCTCACCGAGAACGACCGCAAGCGCGCCTCGCGCGGTTGAGTCGTCGTCTCACGCTGTGACGTTGCAGAAGGCCGCCGCAAGGCGGCCTTCTGTTTACTTCGGCGGCGAGGCGATCTTTGCCTTGGCACCCATCACGCGCAGGCCCGGTCGCTGGCGCGCCAGCTTGCGCAGCAATTCGGCAAACGCCTGCAGGTCGGACTGCCATGGCGAGGCATCGCGCCAGTACAGCGCTATGTCACGCCCCAGTGCCTGCCCCTTGAGTGTGGCCAGCACGATGTTCGGCATCGAGGCCAGCCGCTCGTGCGCCAACGCAGGCACCAACGCGTAGCCGCCACGCAGGCTGACCAGTGCGGCCAGACTTTCCAGGCTCACGTCCTGTACGTGACCTTGCTCGCCACCTTCGCTGTCGAGACCGTCGGCATGACTCTCGGCCATCAGGGTCGCCTCGGCCGGATCGAGACGATCCAGCGCGATGACGGTCTCGCCTGCCAGCGGATGGTCGGCGCGCAGCATCAGCTCCCACGGCTCGAAGAACAGCGGACGCATCGCGATCCCGCTGACGACGGGAGCCGGTGGCGCCAGCACCGCGTCCAGTTCGCCCTCGTGCAGCCGCCGCAACAGGCCGCGCGGCTTGCCTTCTGAAATGCCCAGCCGTGCACCCGGAAAGTGCTGCGGAAACGGCGTGATCAGGTGCGGCAGCAGATACGGCCCCAGCGATGCCGGCACGCCGAGCCGCAACTCGCCGCCGAATGCCACCGCACCGGCACGGGCAACCTGCAGATGCTCGGCGCACGCCAGCACCGCGTCGATCTGCTGCAGCAGTC
>JAPHUU010000461.1 GCA_026193555.1 Rhodanobacter sp. | reverse complement strand
GGCAACACGGTGGACCTGGTCGTCCGCGGCCAGGGTCGGCTGTCAATCCGCACGCTGTTCGATGCCTACCTGAAACCCGGCGATCCCGATGCACTGCGGATTCTGTCGCGGGCGCTGGAGATACCGGAGCTGTCGACGCAGTGGCGGGCGCACATCACGGCGCGGCTGGCGCGAAGCTCCGACCCGGGCGACTCCGCCAGCCCCGCCGACGACGCCTGACGGCATTCAATCCCGGCGTCCCTGTTTTCCACCCTGCCGAAGCTCCCCATGACCCAGCGATTGATCGTCGTGCAGCACCATCCCGCCGAGGGCATCGGCGAGATCGGCGTATGGGCCGAGCGGCACGGCATCGCACTGGACGTCCATCGCGCCGATCTCGGCGCACTGCCGCCGGCAACCGATCGCCCGTGCGTGCTGCTGGGCGGGCCGCATGCCGTCAACGACGCCCCCGCGTGGCTGCAACGCGAAGCCGCATGGTTGCGTGGCCGGATCGCGGCTGACGTGCCGGTGCTCGGCATCTGTCTCGGCGCGCAGTTGCTGGCCCACGCGCTGGGCGGCCGGGTTCATCCCCTCGATCAGCCGGAAACCGGATGGACCCGCATCGACTTCACCGACGGCAGCACGCTGGACGCGCTGGAATGGCACGAGGACAGCTTCACCCTGCCGCCCGGCGCCCGCTCGCTGGCCTCGAGCGAGGCCTGCCCGCAGCAGATGTTCGCTCACGGCACGCGCCGTCTCGGCCTGCAATTTCACCCCGAGTGGAACGCCGCGCTGGTCGACACCTTGAATGCGCACTTCGGCGACGCCTCGCCCCTGCCGCGCCAGGCCGATGCGGAAAAGCACGAGCGGGTGGCACGCTGGTTCCATCGGCGCTTGAGCGAATGGTGGGAGGCATGAGACGCTGCCGCCGACACGGTGACCCGCGCGATCAACCGCCGTCAGCCCCTTCAATGCGCACGCGGCGCAGACAATCAGCGTATCGACGATGGGGCCGGGATGCCCCAACGTCCGGGCTTTCGCACAACGCGGAATCGGCCGCTGCCTTCATGTCTGGGTGACGAGATAGACCATGTAGCCAGCGTAGCCGGCCAGGAACACGCCGCCCTCCCACCGGCTCAGCACCCATCGCGTGCGCAGGAAAAGCAGCAACACCGCCGTCGCCCCGGCGAGCACCCATATATCGAGCCGCGCAATCTCGGCGGGCACGTCGATCGGATGCACAATCGCCGTCAGCCCGAGAATGCCCAGGACGTTGTAGATACTTGAACCGATGACGTTTCCCAGGGCCACGTCGGAATGGCCGCGATAGGCCGCCACCGCGCAGGCGACGAGCTCAGGCAATGAGGTGCCGAGGGCCACCACGGTGAGACCGACCACCGTTTCGGACGCGCCCCAACTGCGCGCCAGAGCCACGGCGCCATCGACCAGCAGGCGCGCGCCAAGAACCGTCATCGCAATACCGATCGCCGCATTGCCCAGCGCCAGGCCAAGCCCTCGACGCCGTGGCACCGCGTCGACCGCCATCTGTCGGTGCATCGTGACTTCGGCGCCGGGGACACTCCGCTCACTGCGGTAGGCCCACACGATGTAGGCGATCAGCAGACCGACCAGCGCCGCACCGGTGATCTGGTTCAGATGACCATGCAGCACGGCCGCGATGCAGGCCAGGGTCGACGCCGCCAGCGCGAACGATTCTCGACGATAAGCCTCCGGGCGCACCGCCAGTGGTGAAATCAGCGCCGATACGCCAAGGATCAGCAGGATATTGGCGGTGTTCGAGCCGATCACGTTGCCGACCGCGATGCCGGGCGCGTTCCGCACAGCCGCAAACAGGCTGGTCACCAGTTCGGGCATCGACGTGCCGAAGCCGACCAGGGTCAGCCCGATCAGCAGTGGCGACACGCCAAGCACTCGTGCCGAGTTGACCGAGCCCCGCACCAGCAGTTCGCCACCCAGCGCAAGCAAGGCCAGCCCGGCGAGAATCAGCATCAGGACCATGCAACCTCCATCGACCGGACCACGAACGGCAACGCCGCCGGAACAAGCTCCTCATCGTGAAGCCGCTACCCGTCGCTCAGACAAGGCCGCGGAGCTGGCATCAGGATACGCCCCGCGGACACCTGGCCCCTGCGAAGTCGATCGAGCTTGCCGAAGCTGGAAACATCGTCCAGCGATGGCATGCGCAGGGCCGGCGGTAGCCGACCCCGCGCCGGCCCGGTGTTCGAAAACGGCACCAGACCCGGGAATACGTCCACGTCGATGAAGCGACGGCTCGCGACGGCCGAGCCGACGGCGGTCCAGGCCGCAGGGAAACCTGCGGCGGACCGATGCCCACCGGAAGTGTTCAAGCCACCCGGGGCCGTTCAAGCACCCCGGGGCCATTCACCGCGAGCCACTGGCGCCGCTACCCGATCAGCACCAGCGTTCAATGCAGCACGGGCCATGGCGGCCCGTTCCACCCGCCAGGCCCGGAGACTGCCGCCCCGTATCAGGCATGCTCGTGCGCGGCATATTTCTTGACGGCCTTGTCGATTGCGGGACCCGCCTTGGCCAAGTCGTCAGGGATCATGACCGGGTGGAACTCGATGCTGGCATCGAGCGCCAGAAACCACGGCTCGGCAATCGCCGGGATCTGGGAAGCCTCCTTCATCTCCAGGAAAATGAAGCCCGTGCGTTGCCCGTGGCTGTCCGTGAAATACGCCGCCTCCGGCCTCTGGTCGGCCAGTATCGACTCGATCGTCTTGCCGAGTTTCCCGGCCTTGGCGGCAGCATTGCCCGATTCGACGGGAATATTGACCTTGAGCAGGAATCGCATGACACACCTCCTGAACATTCGCGTTCGCGAAAACACGGTTTGCCCTTCGAGGCCGACACTGATCCGCCGCCCGGACAGATCAGCGCGGCAGTCGGGCGGAGCGCCTTGCCCGACGGCGGCGATGGCGGTGACGTGGTGACAGCCACCGGCACGGGGGCGGACGAGGCATCAGCGAAAGCGTATACCCATTTGCCGCCCGTCGGAGCCGCCACGTCCTCTTGCGGCTGCGCCCCTTACGCGTGTTGCCGGCCGCGTTGGCGACTGGCCCGTGCTTGTCGTGACCGAACCGAGGGGTAGTTGGACAACAAGCTGCTGAGCAGCGCACCGGGTACGTCGTGCTTGCGTGAGCTCATGGTGTCTCCGGGTCAAAGGGCGGTTTTCCGCCTGTGGCCCGTTTACACAAAATCCAGGACGCGCCCCGGCTTCAAAGAGGAGCGCAGGTTGATCGTCTCGTCCATGCGGGATTACCTATGCCGTCGCCGTG
>JAPHUU010000448.1 GCA_026193555.1 Rhodanobacter sp. | reverse complement strand
GGGCGTTCTGCCAGGTGTTCATGCTGCGGGGTTCCACCTGCAGGTCCTGCGGCTGCACGCCCAGACGCCGCAGCACCGCGGCATAGATCACCGCCTCCGCCACACCGTGGTGCTGGGAATCGCCACCGCTGACCAGCAACCGGCAGTCCTGTCCCGAGGCCTTGCAATCCCGATACAGCATCGCCGCCTGCAGGATGCGGCCATCGGCGAGTATCGACGGCGCCAGGTCGGCGGCGGCGGTAAAACGGATGCTGCCCGCCCCCAGCAGCACGATCGCGTTGCGTGATGCCCAGCGGCCGACGGTCGTGGTGGCATACGGCTGCTGCAGTCGAAGCAGCAACCAGCGCGGCAACGGGCCGCACGCCACCGCCAGAAACAGCATCAGGGCCAGCACACCAAAGCCGCGCGCCAGACGTCGGCGGCCGATGCGGCCGGCCAGCGCTGCCAGCAGCAGCAGCCCGACGAGCAGGTTGAACGTCATCTCGGGGGAATCCTCGATCGTGGTGCCACCAGCGTAACGCAGTGAAAGCGGATCACCATTATCGGTTCGCCACGCTGGTCCCGCGCAAGATCACCGTGCTCGACGCGACACTTTCGCGCACGAACCTACAGAAGGATGTTCCGCCTGGCCCGAAAGCCGGCAGCGGAAGAATTCCCCATGCCTGTCATCGGCGCAGTGATCGATTGATGAAAAAAAATTGACCCGAAACGCGATGGGCCGTCCAGCGACAACTTATCCGTTGCCACGTACCCGCAACGTCAGCCCCTTCAGGAAGTTGCGCAGCAACTGGTCGCCGCACAGCCGGAAATTCTTGTGTCCCGGCTGGCGGAACAGCGCGCTCAGCTCAGGCTTGGAGATCGGGAAGCCGGCATCGGCGAGCACCTGGTGCATATCCACGTCCTTCAGCTCGAAGGCCACCCGCAGCTTCTTCAGCACCACGTTGTTGGTGACGCGCTTTTCCACCGGGCGCGGCGGCAGGCTTTCGTCGCGGCCGCGGCGATACAGCACCAGCCCGTCGAGGAAGTGCGCCAGCATCGCATTGCTGCATTCGACGTAGCCCGCCTCGCCGTCCTTCTTCAGGAACGCCTGCACATCTTCCTTCGCCAGCGGAAACGCCGGATCCGCCAATCGGACAATCTCCACCACCTTGCCGTCGCTGAGATCGAGCATGTAGCGGATGCTGCGCAGCGTGTCGTTGTTGATCATCAATGGTTCCGGTGTGGTGCGACGGGGGCGCCATGCTACCTCGCCCGGCGCCCCGCCATGGATTGTGACTGCACCGTTGGCTGCCACAGGGGGCATGACGGGCACGCAGCTGCTCACCTGACACGGCGCCGCACCGCTCGCCTCGGCCCGCTTGGGGACACCGCCGACCAGCGGTGAAACCGGGTTTCGGCGCCCCGGCATTGCTGCTATAAGTCCGTCAGGGGAGCGGCAGGGCAAGCACATGGCCGCCGGGTTCACACAGGGGAGTCATCGGATGGACATGCGACGCTGGATCGTTGCGGGATCGCTGCTGCTTGGGGTTGCCGTACTGCACGCGCAACCGGTGTCACTAGCCGGCCTCGCGAAGCACGCGCAATACAAGGACGTGAAGATTTCGCCTGACGGGCAGTATCTGGCCGAGACCGGCGTGATCAACGGGCAGACGGTACTGGCCTTGATCCACCTCGCGGACAAAAAGGGCACCGTGGTGCGTCCGCGCGAGGAGGACGACGATGTCACCAGTTTCCATTGGGTATCACCCACACGCGTGGTCTACTCGGTAGGCACCCGCGTCGGCGGCTACGATGCTCCACTGGCCACCGGCGAATTGTTCGCCGTCAACGCCGACGGCACCGGCGCCGGCATGTTGTACGGCTACCGGAAGGGCGGCACGAACACCGGCTCGCACATCCAGCACGCGGTAGCCGAGCGCGGCACGGCCCGTTTCATTGCCGCGATTCCCGACGATCCCAACCACATGCTGGTATCCGTCAGTTTGTGGCACGAGGCCGGCTTCGAGGAAGACTTGCCGGTCGCCTACCGGATGGCTGTACGGGACGGGATCAAGAACAAGATCATCACCGCGCCGATGCGTGGCATGGCCTTTGTGGCCGATCACCAGGGACGTATCCGCTTCGCCTATGGTGAGACCAACGATGGCGACTGGAAGGTCTACCGGCATCCGCTCGATGGCGATGGCTGGCAGTTGATGCCGGAGCAAAGCAAGGATCGCTCGACGCCACTTGCTTTCAATCGCGACGACAGTGCCGCATATTTCAGCTGCGGTACCGCGGCCGGCTTGGGCATCTGCCGATGGAATCCGGCAAAGCCGGTGATGACCGTCGTGTGGAGCAACCACGACGTTGAACCGGATGGGCTGGTCAATGGCCTGGCAAAAGGCAGCATCCTTGGCGTCGATTTCATGGATGGCCGCACCGGTACCGCGCTGATCGATGGCCAATCCACCGACGCGCAAACCCTGATCGCGCTGATGAAACAGTTTCCCGGCGAAAGTGTGCGCTTCGTGTCCGGCACGCGGGACGGCAAGTTGAGCGTGGTGCTGGTGCAGGCCGATGCCGATCCGGGCACCTTCCTGTTGTATGACGCCGCCACGAAAAGGCTCACTCCGTTGGTGGCGCGCATGTCATGGATCGACCCGGGACAGATGGCGAGCAAGCAGCCGTTCAACTTTGCCGCGCGCGACGGCATGAAACTGCATGGTTACGTGAGCTACCCACCGGGCAGGGAGGACGCGAAACACCTGCCACTGGTGGTGTTCGTCCACGGCGGACCATTCGGCATCCGCGACCGCTGGGACTTCGACCCCTATGTGCAAGCCATGGCCACCCGCGGGTACGCCGTGCTGCAGGTCAACTACCGCGGCTCCAGCGGCTATGGCTATGACTTCGAACATGCCGGCTGGCGCGAATGGGGCGGCAAGATGCAGGACGACGTCACCGATGCCACCCGCTGGGCGATTGCGCAAGGCATCGCCGACCCGCAACGCATCTGCATCTTCGGCGGCAGCTATGGCGGCTATGCGGCGCTCGAGGGCGCGGTGAAGGAACCCGATCTGTACAAGTGCGCGATCGGCTATGTCGGTGTGTACGACCTGCCATTGATGTACAGACGCGGTGACATCCCGAAATCGAGCTATGGCGAGGCGTATCTCAAGCGCCAGCTCGGCGACGACTTGAGCGTGCTGGCGCAGCACTCGCCGATCGACCAGCTCGACCGGCTCAAGGCCCATGTGATGCTGGTGGTCGGTGGCAAGGACGAGCGCGTGCCGCCGATCCAGGGCAGCAACCTGCACGCGGCCTTGCTCAGCCGGCACATTCCCCACGTGTGGATCGACAAGCCCCGCGAGATGCACGGCTTCTACGACGAAGGTAACGTGGCCGAGCTGTTCGGCCGGATCGACCAGTTTCTTGGCGCCAACATCGGACCCGGCGTCACCGCCAAGGGCACCACCTCAGGCACCGCAGCGACGCATTGAGCCGTAGCGCCCGGCGCGTGTCGCCCGCCCGGATGCGGGCGGCAACATTGCGCCGGCCGGGCGCTCGGCGACCACGCCCGCGCCCCATCGCTGCCCAACGAATGGGCTACACGCCATCGTCCCGGTTCTGGCACAGTGCAGCGATCTGTTGCCGTGCCATCCCGGGGAACCGTCGCCATGCATGTCCACCACCGGTTATCGCTGACCGCCCTGCTGGCGATCGGTACCTTCAGCACGCTGGCTGCCACCCAGCCGAATGGTTCGGCGGTGTATGCGCGTGACCCGGCGCAGCCGATCGATCAGGCTTACACCGCGCAGATCCTGAAGGACACCACCGACCCCTCGTTCAACTCGCCGCTGACTGACTACCTGCCCGCCTCGGCCAGCGTGCCGACACCCGAGAAGGTGCTCGGCCATATCGCCGGCGCACCCGATTACCTGCCCTACTCGGCCGACGTCTATCGCTACTTCCGCGCGCTGGCGGCGGCCAGTCCGCAGGTCAAGGTGTTCACCATCGGCCACACCGAGGAAGGCCGCGAAATGATCGCGGTGGCGATCGCCGATGAAAGCCTGCTGGCAGACCTCGATGCGAACAAGGCGCGACTGGCCCAACTGGGCGATCCACGCACGATCGGGATGGACGACGGCAAGGCGGACCAACTGATCGCGCGGTCGACGCCGATCTACTACATCACCGGCACCATCCACTCCACCGAAACCGGTGCGCCGACCGCGCTGATGGAGCTGGCCTACCGCCTCGCCGTGGACAACGCCTCTTACATCAAGCACATCCGCTCGCACGTGATCACCCTGATCACCCCGGTGGTCGAGGTCGACGGCCGCGACCGCATGGTCGACCTGTACAACTGGCACCTGGCGCACCCGGGCCAGAACTATCCGCCGCTGCTGTACTGGGGCCATTACGTCGCCCATGACAACAACCGCGACGCGATGGCGATGACGCTGGACCTCACCCGCAACGTGGCCGACACCTACATCGGCTGGCATGCGCAGGTACTGCACGACCTGCACGAGTCGGTGCCATTCCTGTACGACAACACGGTCGGCGACGGTCCCTACAACGCCTGGATCGACCCGATCCTT
>JAPHUU010000406.1 GCA_026193555.1 Rhodanobacter sp. | reverse complement strand
CGGCAACGTGCGCGTCGGCGCCGGTGCACCGATCGTGGTGCAGTCGATGACCAACACCGACACCGAGGACCCCGCCAGCACCGCGAAGCAGATCGCCGAACTGGCCCGCGCCGGCTCCGAGCTGGTGCGCATCACGGTCAATACGCCGGCCGCCGCCGCGGCGGTGCCGCGGATCGCCGAACGGCTGGCGATGATGGGCGTGGAGGTGCCGATCATCGGCGACTTTCACTACAACGGTCATCAGTTGCTGGAGGCCGAGCCGGCCTGCGCCGAGGCGCTGGCGAAGTACCGCATCAACCCCGGCAACGTGGGCTTCGGCAAGAAGAAGGACAGCCAGTTCGGCGCGATCATCGAGATGGCGCTGCGCTACGACAAGCCGGTGCGCATCGGCGCCAACTGGGGCTCGCTGGACCAGCGCATGGTCGCGATGCTGATGGATCAGAACCACACCCGCGCCGAACCATGGGATGCCTCGCACGTGGCGCGCGAGGCGTTGATCCGCTCGGCGCTGGACTCGGCCGCGAAGGCCGAGGAGATCGGCCTGGCGCGCGACCGAATCATCCTGTCGTGCAAGGTGTCCGGGGTGCAGGAGCTGATCGCGGTGTATCGCGACCTCGCCGCGCGCTGCGACTACGCGTTGCACCTGGGCCTGACCGAGGCCGGCATGGGTTCCAAGGGCATCACCGCCTCCAGCGCCGCGCTGGCGGTGCTGCTGCAGGAGGGTATCGGCGACACCATCCGCATCTCGCTCACGCCGGAGCCGGGCGGTGCGCGCAGCGGCGAGGTGATCGTGGCGCAGGAGCTGCTGCAGACCATGGGCCTGCGCTCGTTCACTCCGCTGGTCACCGCGTGCCCGGGTTGCGGCCGCACCACCAGCGAGTTCTTCCAGGTGCTGGCCAAGACCGTGCAGGAACACGTGCGCGAGCAGATGCCGCTGTGGCGGGTGAAATACGACGGCGTGGAGAACCTCACCCTGGCGGTGATGGGCTGCATCGTCAACGGTCCGGGCGAATCCAAGCACGCCAACATCGGCATTTCGCTGCCCGGCAACGGCGAGGCACCGGCGGCACCGGTGTTCATCGACGGGGTCAAGGCAATGACCCTGCGCGGCGACAATATCGCGGCCGAGTTCGTCAGCATCCTGGATGACTACGTCGAGCGCACCTATGCCGGTCGCGGCGGTGCCGACGGCGCCGGCTGAGCGGCCGACAACGGGCGGTCAGAGGTAGGCGGAGGCCGGTTGCGACGCAACCGTCTGCCACGCCGTGGCATCGAAGGCTTGCACGCACAACGCGTGCGCCGCGTCCAGAAAGTCGGCGCGCGGAATCTCCAGCGCACCCAGCTGCAGCAGATGCGGATTGCTGACCTGGCCGTCGATCAACGGGAAATCCCAGCCGCGCAGCAATTGCGCCAACGCCACCAACGCCATCTTCGAGCCGCCACTGCAGGCACTGAACATGGATTCGCCGCAGAACATCCGACCGATGCTCACCCCGTAGATGCCGCCGACCAGTCGCTCGCCGTCCCACACCTCGACGCTGTGGGCATGGCCCAGGGCATGCAGGGCCGTATAGGCATCCACCATCTCCGGACTGATCCATGTCCCGGCCTGGTCCGGGCGCGGCGCCGCGCAGGCCAGCATCACTTCGCGAAAGGCCCGGTCGACGCTGACCTGCCAATCGTTGCCCGCCAGGGTGCGGCGCAGGCTGCGATTGGCCTTCAAACGATCGGTGCGAAACACGCAACGCGGGTCGGGCGACCACCACAGGATCGGCTCGCCCTCGCTGAACCACGGAAAGATGCCGCGCCGGTAGGCTGCCAGCAGTCGCCGGGTCGACAGGTCGCCGCCGAAAGCAAGCAGACCGTTGGGTTCCTTCAATGCGAGGCGCGGATCGGGGAACTGTTCCGGCGCGTTCGGATCGAGCAGGGGCAGGCGGAGCATCGTCAGGTCCGTCGGGATTGCGATTTGGAGTGGGCAGGGGGCGCAGTTTCGGTCGTGTTCGAATCGACTGCCCAGGTATTGCGCCTTGATGCGCCCCTCGTCACGGCGATTTCCCACCGGCATCGACTGGATAGTGGCATGAATACGCCGACCGTGGCGATGGCGCAAACTGCGCAAGGCAGTGGCATCGCCGCCGTGCCGGAGCGGCGGGAAGGATTCCCACGCTGGCGGTCGACCACGATGAGCAAGTGCATGTGACCCATCGGCGCAGACGCGGTCGCGGGCCCAGGCCAATGCGGCAAGCGATCAATTCGCGACGATGCCCAAGGCTCGGCGCCGATGGCGCAACCTCAGAAGGTGTCATGCAGCACAACGCAGGTCGGTGGCCTTGTCCAGCAGTTCCAGGCAACGCCTTCGACGTGTCCGATGCACGCAGGTTGAACGAGTCGGCGCTTACGCTGTCAGCTTGCGCTCGATCAGCATCTCGCCATTCGGCGCGGTGCCGACGTTGACAAAACCCAGCCTTGCAAGAATGCGCTGTGCACCGCGGCGCTCGATCTTGCGGTTCTCGATGGTGGCCGTCAACCGCTGCGGTGCGCCAGGTTCGTGCACTAGTGCAATGAATCCTTCGACCATGCGTTTCATCAGACGAAAGTTAAGGCCCAGAAAGCGGCTGTCCGGGCGGATGAAAATGCGCACGAATCCGCAGGATCGACCATGCTCATCCAGCCGAATGGCAACGGTGCAGACGCCAGCAATATCGCCGCTCACGCCGTCGACCAGCACGCAAGCGACTTCAAAGGCGCGGCGCCACGCCTCATCGGCATCGGGCAGCGCGCCTTCCCTTAGCCAGAACGCCACCAGTTGCTGTCGCAGCATGTCCCCGACGCTGCCGAATACCCAGCGGACCTGAAAGCGATCAATGTTTTTCACCGGATCATTGCGGGTCTTGCTCATGAACCACTTCCTGCGCTTATGCCAACTTGTTCGTGTTCCAGAGGACGTGGCATGGCGCTGTGGGCATGACCTGCATGGAATGATCGAGAGGAACAATAATCAAGCGTATACGTTCTTTCCAGCGGTCGCTCAAGGATCGATCGAGGAGCGAGGAGAAGGAAATGCGCCAGGCTTGTGGGTAAATGCTGTCGCATGTGGCGTTGGAGAAGGATATTGCCCCGGTTCGCTGACATTCTCGAGGACTGCGTTGCGTTTCCGGCCTTGCGCCGGATCTCGACCGCTCCCAGCGCCAGCGTGTGATTGCTGCCCGCCTGAAGTCACCCACCCGGCCGATGCCGGGTGGGTGTGCTGCTTCAGAAGCTGACGTTGAGCGACATCCGCGCGCCCTGATCCGTGGCATCGCTGGCGAACTGGCCGTGGTAGCCCGCATCGACGGTGACGTTGCTGGCCACGTTGAAGCGGACGCCCAGATCGACGATGCCGGCGTTCATCGCCACCGGCAGGCCGTCGACGCTGAAGTTGCCAGTGCCGCCCTGGGCAAACGTCTGCCAGTTGACCGAGGAGCGATCGCCCCAGGCATGCTGGAAGCCCACGTTGGCATACAGCTGGGTACCCGAGGTCGAGTCGAACACGCCACGCAGGCCCAGCGTGCCGTAGTTCACGTTGCTGGTGCCGGCCTGCACGTGCAGTGCCGCCGGATTGCCGTTCTCGTTGATCGCATCCTGATGCAGGCGGACCCGTGCCAGGTCGAGGTAGGGCGTGAGGCTGCCCTGCGCGAACTGGATGCGGTAGCCGCCATCCACGTAGGCCTGGGTTACCCCGTTGTGGTAGCTGGCCGAGGCCGTGCCGGCGAGACCCGCCACGGCGATGGTGCGGTGGCTGTCCGTGGTGTACCAGCTGTGCGCCAAGCCACCCTGCAGCTGCCAGGCGCCCAGGTCGAGGCCGCTGTAGAGGCCCGCCACGGTGGAGGTGCTGTGGGCATCGGCGGCGCCGTCGGTGCGGTTGGACAGCTGGCCGAGCCCGGCCACCGCGCCCACGCGCCAGGCACCCAGGTCGCGGTCGGCACCGACCAGCAGGCCGCTGCCGTTGCCGTGCATGGCGGCGGCATTGCCGTTGCCGTCGTGGTTGCCGCCGTGACCCCAGGCGCTGGCCCAGGCGCTGCCCCGGGCATCGTTGCGAGAAACCGCCCCGGCACCCTGCACGCCTTGCAGGTGGCTGTTGATCGCATCGCGCACGTAGTGGCTGTCATCGATGATCGCGGTGCGCGTGCTGGCGAGACCGTTGCCGGCCAGTTCGTCGAGCGCGGCCCGCGCCGGCCCCGACGCCAGCGGCAGGATGGCGTCGTAGATTGCATTGCCGTAAGCCAGGGTATCGATCGCCACGCCGGTATGGATCTGGTTCGGCGTTATCCCGACCGAGGCCAGCTGGATGTCGTTGCGCGCCAGGGTCAGGTACGCATGGTTGGCGTCGTAGCTCAGGGTCGGGGTCAGGAAGGCGAAGTTCGAGCTCGCCGTGCCGAAGTTGCCGCTTACACCGCCGTCGCTGGTCACGATGGTGTAGCGGGTCGAGGGCGTCCAGTTGCTGCCCGCGGCCAGGGTGACCACCGAACCGCCGCCCAGGGTCGCCGTGCCGGTGGCATGGATCAGGTCGCTGCTGCCCGTGTCGGTGGCATCGAGCTGGTAGATCGAGCCGGCGGCAAGGCTCAAGTTGCCGTTCACTGTTAGTGTGCCGATGGCGCTGCCGCCGGGAGCGACGATGCCGCCGCTGGCGATCGTCATGCCGCCCGTGCTGCCATTACCGGCCAACGTGGCGCCGCTGTCGACGCTGACGCTGCTGACGAGGCTGCCCGCGACGTCGAGCGTGCCGGCGGCCACCGTGGTGCTGCCGGTATAGGTGTCGATACCGGTCAGGACCAGCGTGCCGGTGCCCGTCTTGACCAGGTCGCCGGGCAGGGTGCCGTCGCTGATGCCGCCACTGAGCGTGGTGGTGAGCCCACTGCCCACGTCGACCGTGGGATCGCCGGACAGGGTGATGTCATTGGCCAGGGTGAACGAGCTGGTGAAGCCGACGGTTGTGAACGCGGCCATGGCCAGCGTGCCGCTGCCAATGGCCGAGGCGTTGCCCAGCAGCAGCGTGCCCGTGGTCAGGGAGGTGCCACCGGCGTAGCTGTTGACGCCGGTCAGCGTAAGCGTGCCGCTGCCGGCCTTGGCCAGGCTGCCGCTGCCGCTGATGACGTTGCCGAAGGTGACGGCATCGGAACGGTCGAAGGCGAGGG
>JAPHUU010000048.1 GCA_026193555.1 Rhodanobacter sp. | reverse complement strand
TACCAGCCAGCCAGCAGCCGCTGAGTAGGAGCGGCCCCGACCGGACGCCCCCGCCGCAATCGCCAGGACGCCCGGATTGGATCCGGGCGTCTTGCTGCCTTCAGCAGGGCGTGCCCGTTGCGGGCGGCGTGTGACTCAGCGCAGGGCTGCGGAAAGTTTCTCTTCAAACACGTCATGCGAGTCCTCCGCCAGCAGGATCTCCACCTGGGTCAGTGTGCCGCGGCGCATGCGGCGTTCATCGCTGCGATCCAGTGGCGCCTGACGCAGCGCGTCATGCGGCAGCACCGTCAGATCGAAGGACAGTGCGTCGGCGGAGAACAGCAGCACCGGGTAGTCGACTTGCTGATCACGGCTGTTGCGCAAGCGCCGTGTCTGGACCTCGATGGGTACTCCGTGTTCGCTCAGATACAGGCTCACCGCGTCGGGATCATCGCTGAATAGATGCAGGCACACCGCCGAATGCGCGTCGGCGGTACCTTCCAGAACGGCACCTACCAGGCGTGGCTCGAATGCGGCCAGAAATCGCATGGCATCAGCGGCGGCTTCGCGTCGTCGGCGCAGCAGTTGCGGCTGGCTGTCGGCGAGGAACAGGCGCTGGTGTTCGCGCAGTGCCCGCTCGATTTCCTGATTGCGCGGCAGCGCCTGGGTATCCGTGATGCCAAGCCGCTCGGCGGCCTTCAGCTTGGCGTGATGAAAGTCACGGATGCCATGTTCGCTCATCAGACGCGCGGCTTCCTGGGCGATGCACAGGCGATTCCGCTGTAGACGGTCATGCGCATGGATGCGGTGGTGTTCGCCTCGGGACATGGCACGTTCCTCTCGGTCGGTGATCAGCAGTCAAGGCAGCTCGCATGGTTCATGGTCGCTGATGCCGTTCAGAAGATGTCGTAAGCGTGATCCTGATCCTGCTGCTTCTTCTGGGCGGCTTGGGTACGGAGGCGATCCACGTCCTCCACCTTGAATATCTCGCTCATGCTGTTGGGGTCGCTTGCCGTGGTGGGCAGACCGCTGTCGCTGTTGATCAATACGGTACTGATGCCCGGCGGCATTGGCAACGAGCCCGGGGGCAGGCCCTTGAGCACGGCTCCCATGTAGTCGATCCAGATCGGCAACGCGGCCTTGGCGCCGAATTCGCCCCGACCGAGCGAGGCGTAGTCATCAAAACCCACCCAAACAGCGGTGGCAAGGTCGGTGTTGAAGCCGACAAACCAGGCGTCGCGATGATCGTTCGTTGAGCCGGTCTTGCCCGCCAGGTCGGTGCGATTCAGCACACGCGCAGCGCCACCGGTGCCGTGCGGGGCACGTATGACATCCTTCATCAATGACGTGATCAGGTAATCGTTGCGTGGGCCAATCACGCGTGGTGCGAGTACCGGCGGGTGAGTGGCTTCATCGTGCACATCGGCCGGCAGCACGGCCACGCCCATGCCGTCGACACTGCTGGACTCGGCCGGCGCGCTGCTGCCGGCGCTGGCGATATCGTTCGCCGGTGTCTTGATCATGTTGGCCGGCGGTGGACCGGGTGGACTGGTGTCGAGCAGGCGCTCCTGACAGTCGCGACAGGCGCGTGCGGGATTGGCCAGATACACCGGCTTTCCATCGCGGTCGTCAATCTCGCTGATGAAGTAGGGCGTAACCAGATAGCCGCCGTTGGCAAACACCGCATAGCCGCGGGCCATGCTCATCGGTGAAACGGATGCCGTGCCCAGCGCCATCGTCAGGTTCGACGGCAAGGCGTCCAGCGAGAAACCGAAGCGTGTAGCGTACTCGCGCGCATAGCGCACGCCAATCGCATCGAGCAGGCGTACCGAGACCAGATTCTTCGATTCGATCAGAGCCTCGCGCAGGCGCATCGGCCCTTCGAACTTGCTGTCGTCGTTCGCGGGGGTCCATATGCCTTCAGGCAGGGACGGGTCCGGCAGCGCCAACGGCGCATCATTGATGATCGACGCCGGAGTGAAGCCTTTTTCGAATCCGGCTGAATAGAGATAGGGCTTGAAGCTGGAGCCTGGCTGGCGCGCCGCCATCACCGCTCGGTTGAATTTGCTGCGCCCGAAGTTGAAGCCGCCAACCAGGGCCTGAATCGCACCGTCCTCCGGGTTGATCGAGGTCAGCGCCGCCTGGGCTGCGGGGATCTGGTCAAGCTGCCAGTCACCCTTCGGGTTGCGTGACAATCGAATGATGTCGCCGCGCTTCAGGACGTGGTCGACACTGCGCGGGGTGGCACCCACATGATCGTCGTCGATGTGCGGCCGTGCCCAGCGCACCGCAGCCAGGTCCAGTTTCACCTTGTCGGCGTTGGCCAGATAGACTTCGGCACCAGTGGCGTCGCTGGACGTCACGAGACCGGGCTGCATGCCCGACAGGCTTGCATAGCTTGACAGCACGCGCTGGTAGTCCTGCACACCGGCGCTGTCGGGCAGATCCTGGTGCGCCTCCGGCCCGCGCCAGCCATGGCGGTGATCATAGGCAACCAATCCATCACGGAGTGCCTGCACGGCAGCCTGCTGCCGACT
>JAPHUU010000220.1 GCA_026193555.1 Rhodanobacter sp. | reverse complement strand
TGCGCTGTGGAACGGTAGCGATCCCTGTGCCAGTGCAAGTCCGACGATGAGCCAGCAGCAGTGTGCCAACACGGGCGTCACTGCGGCGCAGTACGGCAACGTTCCGGACAGCCCGGCCGGCCAGTACAACCAGTACATCGGTGGTAACAAGGGCCTCAAGCCCGAGCAGGCCGACACCTACACGCTCGGTTTTGCAGTGACGCCGATCGAGGGTCTGGAAGCATCCCTGGACTACTACGACATCAGCATCAAGGATCAGATCGGTACCATCGGTGCCGCCACCATCCTGCAGCAATGCGGAAACACGGGTAATGCGTTTCTGTGCGGCCTTATCCACCGCAACCCGGCCACCGGCGACCTCTGGCTGGGCCAGACCGGCCAAATCACGAACACCACCAACAACTTCGGTAACCTGAAGACGCGTGGCATCGACGTTACCGCGAACTACCACTGGGACATGTTCGGTGGTCGCATGAGTACCTCGTTGGTCGGTACCCGCCTGATGTCGTTCAAGGTTGACCCGCTGCCGGGCGTCAGCAACTCAGCGGCCTACGATTGCGCTGGCAAGATCAACCTGTCCTGCCAGAACCCGAAGTGGCGTCATATCGTCAGCCTGAACTACTCGCGTGATTGGTGGAGCGTGAACGCGCGTTGGCGCTATTTCGGCGCGATGGACTACATCTTGACCGACGGCACCAAGGGCACCAAGGACGCGCACCTGGTCGCTCGTGGCAACACGCTGGCCGCAGCAAATTATCTGGACCTGTCCACCACGTTCCAGATCGGAAAGAGGCTTGACCTCACGCTGGGCGTCAACAATGTGACTGATCTCGCGCCGCCGATGTTGGGCAACACGCTTGTCCTCAATGGCAATTCGCCGGGTGGTTACGATCAGGCCGGTCGTTACTTCTTCGGTAGCATCAGCATGAAGTTCTGATAGACGGTCTTCGGACCAGAGCATGGCGGCGGGCCTTCGGGCCCGCCGTTTGTTTTTGTGGTCGCGACTCTCTCGCAGGGCTCAGCTGGTCACGGGCCGAGCACCATGTCCCTTGCTTCGGCAAGGCGGGGCGTCGGGCACCGTGCGGTGTCACATGTCGAAGGGGATCGCCGGGTTCCGGGCGCACGATCCGGCGAAGTGGCCGCTGCGGCTGTGGTTCTGCGAGTGGACTCCCCAAATGGGATGCCACCTCGTCACTCTTCTTGCCACAAGGGCTCGCCGAAAGCGGGCGGCAGCCACACATGGAACGTGGAGCTGACCAGCTTGGCCGATGCTCAGCGGTGTCGCTGGAGGGCGAGCGACAGCGCCCTCGTTGTGCAGGCATGCGGCAGTCAGTGCGACCTGCTGCGCGAACTAAAGACCTAGCGGATACGCTTGACTTGCAGCGGTACTCCGCCGGGCGTGATCAGCAGGTAGGAACCGAACGATCCGGCACGGATGGTTATCGCGTCGCCGGCGCGCGCCAGCCCGAGGACGCTGGACTCGGTCTGGCGCCAGACCTGCCCGTTGTTCAGCGTGAACACACGCTCGCCGTCGCGGTCTCTGCCCACCGAAACGATCTGGCTGGCTATGCTCTTGGAGCGGACGCCCTCGGCTGCCCGCTCAGCCGGATCCTGCCGTGGCCGAAGCCCGAATGTGCGCACCTGTTCGCTCGCTTCGGCCTGCGCATCGTGTACGGGTGGGAAAGCGCGGTCGTAGCAGGCGAGCCGTTTGGTCGGCGCGACGATGCGCGCGCATGCGTGCGTGGCTGGTGGCGCTGCGGCCGCGGCCGGCATCGCAGCCGAAAGTAGCAAGACGATTCCCGGCAGCGTGCTTGCGATCCTTGATGACATGGTGCCCCCCCCGATAGCCCAACGAAGCTGCCATCCTATGATAAAAACCGGGAATGCATGCTTCGCGGCGGCACTTCGGGCGGGCCGCGACCAAGTACGGGAGGAAGGTGACGCATGGGAGAGTACGGTCATGGGTCGTGCCAGGCGGAGCAAGGCCGGGGGGGCAGGGCATGAGTGTGGGGGGATCGCCGGATCCGATTGCGCTGCGGCGGCGTGCCGACGACCTGTTGCGGCAGGGGCGCCACGACGATGCCATCCGGGCCTTCCACGCACTGCTGGCCGTGGCCCCGGGGCACGCCGAGGCCTGGTACAACCTTGGCTACGCGCTTGCCAGGGTTGGCCGGCCCGAGGAGGCGCTGGATGCCTACGATAGAGCGTTGCGCGCCGGTATCGGGTATCCGCAGGAGGTGCACCTGAACCGCGCGGTCCTGCTCACGGATCACTTGCGTCGCGACGATAGCGCGCAGCAGGCCTTGCAGAGTGCGCTTGCGATCGATCCTGGATACGTGCCGGCCCACCTCAACCTTGGCAACCTGCATGAGGAGCATGGCGAGCGCGACAGAGCGCTGGTCTGCTACGAGCGCGTCCTCGAGCTTTCAGCGGGGACTCCGAGTGGCCACGCTCAGGAGGCGCTGGCGCGCATGGCGCACCTCAGGCCGCCACAGGGTCCTCACGACCCGTTGCTGCGTCGCCTGCGTGACGAGGCGGGACGGGCCACCTCCGCGCCGGTGCGTGCCAACTTGTGGTTCGCGCTCGGCCAGGCCTGTGACCGACTGGGCATGTACGCCCAGGCATTCGAGGCTTTTGAGCAAGGCAACCACAGCAACCGCGGCGACGGTCGTGGCTACGACCGGGTCGGTCAGGAGCGCCTCGTCGAGGCCTTGCGTGGGGCTTTCGGTGCCACCCTTGATGGCGGCTCAGCACCCGCTGCCGCCGCGCCGGCCCCCCTGTTCATCTGCGGCATGTTCCGCTCCGGCTCTACTCTGCTCGAGCAGGTTCTTGCCGCGCATTCGGCGGTATTTCCGGGTGGGGAGCTCGATCTCATGCAGCGACTGGTCGCTGGCCCGCTGGCACCGTTCCCGGCATCCGTGCGCGCCGTGACACCGGAACGGTCCAGATCTCTGGCCGCCACTTACCTCGAGCGGCTCGCTGAGCTGTTTCCACAGGTGTCCTCGCAGACGTACGTCACCGACAAGCGGCCGGACAACTTCCTGCTCATCGGCTTGATCAAGCAGCTTTTCCCGAACGCGAAGATCCTGCATTCCGTGAGGAATCCCTTGGACAACGGCCTTTCGGTGTTCATGCAGCATCTGGATCCGCGCGTGGCCCCCTACGCCGGATCACTGGAAGATATCGCGCATTACTACACGCAGTACCGCCAGCTTATGGCGCACTGGAAAGCGCTCTTCCCTGGCGACATTCACGATTTCGATTACGACGCGTTCGTGGAGCAACCGCGTCCCGTGCTCGGGCGCACGCTGGCTTTCCTGGGGTTGCCATGGGAAGAGGGGTGCCTCGCGTTTCACAACTCCGATCACGCAGTGAAGACGGCCAGCTACTGGCAGGTACGGCAACCTCTCTATCGCAACGCCTGCGGCCGTTGGCGACAGTACGCCCAACAACTGGCACCGCTGCGGCAAGCCTTGGCCCGCGAAGGTCTCATCACCGTAACGTAGCTTCTGAACCAGCTCGGGCCCAATGGCGCGGGCACTTCGACGGCGTTTGATGATCGGCAGCAAGGCGTGTCATCACCCAGGCGAAGGAAGATCAGTCATGTGTTCGAGCGAGTTGCCACTGATCCGCATTCGGACGCGAAGCGGATCCACTTGGGTTGATCAGCGCATGCTGTGAAGTAGGGGGCTGATCTGTTGGGCGATGCGGGGGAATGATCGCGCTGCCGGTGAGGCCGCTTGAGATATCGGCCACCCGCGTACGCGCGCTGTTGAGCACCGGGCGCGAGCCGCGCCATCAACTGCCGTCCGGACTGTTCGCCGATGCCCCTATCGCTGCTGACCCTGGGCCGGTGGGCGTCAGCCGGCTCCGTCCGGCCGTCCTTCCGGCGCGCCGCGCTGCAGCACGTCCGGCAGGGGCGTACCGTTCTGCGTGAACGACAGCGACACCGAGTTGAGACAGTGACGCTGGCCGGTGGGTGGCGGGCCGTCCGGGAACACGTGGCCGAGGTGGCTGCCGCAGCGGGCGCAGACCTCCTCGGTACGGATCATGCCGTGGCTGATATCGCGGATCAGCCGGATGTGGGTGTCGTCACAGGGCTGGAAGAAGCTCGGCCAGCCGGTACCCGAATCGAATTTCGCGCTGGAACGGAACAGCGGCAGCCCGCAGAAGCGGCAGGTGTAGACGCCATCCTTGTGGTTGTCCAGGAACACGCCGCAGAACGCCGCCTCGGTACCGTGTTCCAGCAGCACGCGCTGCTCGTCGAGGGAGAGGCTGGCGGTGATCTGCCTGCGCTGGATGTCGGTTGGTGGGGCAAGATCGAAGGCGGTCATGGGCGGCTCCATTTCGGCACCGGCGTGCGCGTGGGGTTGTTTGCGTGGAGGATGTTGGGATGAGCCTTTCGCA
>JAPHUU010000456.1 GCA_026193555.1 Rhodanobacter sp. | reverse complement strand
CGCCCAAGCCGCGCGATACCGACCGGCTGCAGGCCCTGATCATCGACTCCTGGTTCGACAACTACCTCGGCGTGGTGTCGCTGGTGCGTGTGATGCAGGGCGAGATCAAGCCTGGCGACAAGCTGCTGGTGATGTCCACCGGTCGCACCCATGAGGTGGGCGATGTCGGCGTATTCACCCCCAAGCGCAAGAAACTCGACCGGCTCGGACCCGGCGAGGTCGGCTGGATCAACGCCTCGATCAAGGATGTGCATGGCGCGCCGGTCGGCGATACCCTGACCCACGCCGGCAAGCCTGCCGACAAGGCCCTGCCGGGCTTTCAGCAGATGCAGCCGCGGGTGTTCGCCGGTCTGTTTCCGGTGTCCTCCGACGACTATCCGGCGATGCGCGAAGCGCTGGACAAGCTGCGCCTCAACGATGCTGCACTGTTCTTCGAACCGGAGTCGTCCGAAGCGATGGGTTTCGGCTTTCGCTGCGGCTTCCTCGGCATGCTGCACATGGAGATCGTGCAGGAGCGACTGGAGCGCGAGTACGATCTGAATCTGATCACCACCGCGCCGACCGTGGTCTACGAGATCCTGAAAAGCGATGGCTCGGTGATGATGCTGGACAACCCGGCCAAGCTGCCGACGAATTCCAGCCTGGTGCAGGAGATCCGCGAGCCGATCATCATCGCCAACATCCTCACGCCGCCGGACTACATCGGCAACGTGATCACCCTGTGCGAGGAGAAGCGCGGCGTGCAGCGCTCGATCCAGTATCTGGCCAGCCAGGTGCAGATCAGCTATGAGATGCCGCTGGCCGAGGTGGTGATGGATTTCTTCGATCGGCTAAAGTCGGTCTCGCGCGGCTACGCCTCGATGGACTACCACTTCGACCGCTTCGAGGCCGGGCCGTTCGTGCGTACCGATGTGCTGATCAATGGCGATCGGGTCGACGCGCTCAGTCTGATCATGCATCGCAGCCATGCCGATCGGCGCGGGCGCGAACTGGTTGAGCGAATGAAGGATCTGATTCCCCGCCAGCAGTTCGACGTGGCGATCCAGGCAGCGGTCGGTGCGCAGATCATCGCCCGTTCGACGGTGAAGGCGCTGCGCAAGAACGTGCTGGCCAAGTGCTATGGCGGCGACATCAGCCGCAAGAAGAAGTTGCTGGAAAAGCAGAAGGAAGGCAAGAAACGCATGAAGCAGGTCGGTCGGGTGGAAATTCCGCAGGAAGCCTTCCTCGCCGTCCTGAAAGTGGACAAATAGGCGCCTGCCGGGCTCTGAAACGAATGGCACTCTGGAGTTAACGCATGGAATTCGATTTTTCGGCGGTCCTGCTCGGCCTCACCGTACTGTTCGGTGTGGTGTGGGGACTGGATCGTCTGCTGCTGTACAAGAAGCGCAAGGCGCGACTCGATGCCGCCGGCACGGAGTATTACGATCCGGTGCCGGTGGATTGGGCCCGCTCATTGTTTCCGGTGGTGCTGGTGGTGCTGCTGCTGCGTTCGTTCGTGGCCGAGCCGTTCCGGATTCCATCCGGCTCGATGATGCCGACCCTGGATGTGGGCGACTTCATCCTGGTCAACAAATTCGCCTACGGCCTGCGCGTGCCCGCGTTCAACAACAAGTTCGTCGATCTCGGCGAGCCGAAGCGGGGCGATGTCGTGGTGTTCCGCTTTCCCGGCTATCTTTGCGCGGATAACGGCAAGCTGATACGCAGTGGCGACATGAGTTGCAGTGACCCACACGCTCCCGTGCCACAGCAGAACTGGATCAAGCGCGTGATTGGTCTGCCGGGAGACATCGTCGAGGTGCACGGCGCCGATCTGCTGGTCAATGGTCAGCCGGTCACCGCTGATGAAGTCGGCCCGTATGTGGGCAACCCCGAGCGAAGCATCGAACGCACCATGCTGGACATGGGCGCCACGATCTGGAACGAGCATCTGCCGCGTGCCAGCGGGGGGTTGGTCAACCACGCGATCGCCCGGATGCCGGCCTTCACCACGCCGAACTCGATTCCGAACGACCGGGTACCCTCCAGAGTGCCGCCGGGTTGTTACCTGGTGATGGGCGACAATCGCAATGACAGTCTGGACAGTCGCTGGTGGGGCTGCATGCCGGAGCAGAATCTGGCCGGCAAGGCCTTCCTGATCTGGATGAGCTGGAAAGGCTGGGGCACCGGCGGCGTTGATTTCTCGCGGATCGGAACCCTGATCCACTAGCGGCGATCCATGTTCATGCTCGTGACCGGGTGGCGGTTTGCGCACAGCCTGGCCAACAGTGCGAGAATCCGCTGAAACAATCGGCTGACTACTGGCGCTGTTCCGCAGTCAGGCGGCCATTCACCGATGATGGAAGCGCCGCTCAGGCGGCATAGCGAGGGGATCATGAAATCGAAGCAAGCGGGCGTCACTCTGATCGGGTTTCTGTTCATCATGATCATCGTGGGCTTTTTCGCCTACATGGCGATGAAGCTGCTGCCGTCGTACTCGGAATACATGGGCGTGACGAAGTCGATGAACCAGATCGCCACCGAGGGCACCACCGGCAAGTCGCTGGACGACATCCGGCGCCAGCTGATGTTCAAGATGAGCTTCCAGTATGTCGACGATGCGACCGTCAGGCCTGCCAACATCACCATTCAGCGCGATCCGGGCGGTGGCAGCCAGCTGAACGTGACCTACGACAAGCAGATTCCGTTCATGTACAACATCGATTTTCTGCTGCACTTCAGCAAGAGCGTGCCGTTGCAGGGCAATGTGGACCAGTAATCCTTGAAGCTGAATTACCGATTTTCCGACCCGCTGCTGGCGCAACTGGCCTTCACCCACCGCAGTATCGGCAGGCCGAACAACGAGCGGCTGGAGTTTCTCGGTGATGCATTGCTCGGCGCGATCATCGCCGAGATGCTGTACGAGGTGCACCCCAAGGCCAATGAGGGCGAGCTGTCGCGGCTGCGCGCGCAACTGGTCAATGGCCAGGCGCTGGCCATGGTGGCACGCGAACTGGAGTTGGGCGACGAGCTGAAGCTCGGTCCGGGTGAGTTGAAGACCGGAGGCTTTCGGCGTGACTCGATTCTGGCCGATGCGTTCGAGGCGCTGATCGCGGCCGTCTATCTCGATGGTGGTTTCGATGCCTGCCGGACAACCGTTCGCGCGTTGTTCCACGAGCGCATCATCGCGTTGCGTCGATCCTCGAAGGACGCCAAGACGCGTCTGCAGGAATGGCTGCAGGCAGGTGGCTGGCCGCTGCCTGTCTACGAGCTGACGGCCTGCCATGGCGAAGATCACGCCAAGACGTTCTCGATCAGCTGTGCCATTGCCGAGCCTTCGCCCATCATGGCGGAGGCCAGCGGCGGCAGCCGCCGGGCTGCCGAACAGGACGCGGCCGAGATCGTGCTGAACCAGCTGCTGGAGCAGCAACGCGCTTCCTGATTGCTTGACCCTGTCTCACTCGACGTCCCTTGCCACGCCGTTCGCCACGCCGGTACCCGCCGAGGTCGGCCTGGCAGCATGCCCGCTTTGCCGAAGCACTACACTTGCCATCCGCTTTACCGAGAACATCACGTCATGAACCACGATCTGGAATCTGCCGCCGACACTGCCGGCAGCCTGCCGCATGAGGATTACCGCTGCGGCAGTGTGGCGCTTGCCGGGCGCCCCAATGTGGGCAAATCCACCCTGCTGAACGCGTTGATCGGCTTCCGCCTGTCGATCGTCAGCCCGCGACCGCAGACCACCCGCCACCGGATTCTCGGCATCGCCAACAGCGAGGCTGGCCAGATCCTGTACGTCGACACGCCGGGCCTGCACCGTGGCGCCAAGCGGGCGATGAACCGCAGCCTCAACCGTGCCGCGCGCTCGGCGATCAGTGATGTCGATCTGGTGGTGCAGGTGATCGAAGCCGGCCGCTGGACCGATGAGGACGAAGCGCTGTACACCGCGCTGGTCGAGCAATCGTCGCCGCGTGTGCTGGTGATCAACAAGGTCGATCTGAACAAGGACAAGACGTTGATGTTGCCGTTCGTGGCCGAGCTGGTGGCCACGCACAGTTACGACGAGATCCATTACGTCAGCGCGTTGAAGAAGCAGGGGCTGACGGAACTGGAGCAGGCGATCCTGAAGCGCCTGCCGGTGCAGCCGCCTGTGTATGGCGAAGACGAGATCACCGATCGCAGCGAGCGATTCCTCGCCGCCGAGATGGTTCGCGAGCAGCTGATGTTGCGACTCGATCAGGAGCTGCCGTACGCGACCACGGTGGAAATCGAGCAGTTCAGCGACCGCCCGGACGGGATCGCGGAAATCCATGCGGTGATCTGGGTCGAACGCGACAGCCAGAAGGCGATCGTGATCGGACACGGCGGTGCGCAGCTGAAGGCGATCGGCACGGGTGCGCGGCGCAACATGGAGCGCATGTTCGAGCGCAAGGTGTTCTTGAAACTGTGGGTCAAGGTGCGCGAAGGCTGGGTCGATGACGAGAACATGCTGAGGAAATTCGGCTATACGGAT
>JAPHUU010000001.1 GCA_026193555.1 Rhodanobacter sp. | reverse complement strand
TCGCCGCTCGCCGCTCCACGCACCCAGTACTTGCCCGCATGATCCCTGTCGCTGAAGCCCTGCCCCACACGGAACTTGTCGACGGTCCGCTGTGCCTGCGCCCGTGGCGCGAGCAGGACGCCGCCATGCTGTGCGAAGCGATCAATGATTCGCTGGATAGTCTGACGCCGTGGCTGCCCTGGTGTCGCAACGGCTATACGCTGGCGCATGCGGCAGACTGGGTCGCCGATTGCCAACGCGCCTGGCGCAGCGGCGAGCGGTATGCCTTCGCGATCCTCGATGAGGACGGCGGGCTGCATGGCGGCATCGGACTTGATCAGCTCAATCGACCGGCACACAGCGCCAACCTCGGTTATTGGGTGTGTCAATCGAAGCAGCGCAAGGGCACCGCCACGTGCGCCATCGGCATGATCGCGGACTTCGGTTTCAGGGTCCTCGAACTGCAACGGATCGAGATCCTTGCCGCCGTCGAAAATCAGGCCAGCCGCCGTTGCGCGGAAAAAGCCGGCGCCTGCTTCAGCGGCATCGTGCCGAACCGCCTGCCCGATGGGGATCAGCTGCTGCCGGCAGCGCTGTACTCGCTGCTGCCAGCGGAGTCCGACGCCGAGATAGCCGCGGCGCCGGTACTGGAATACGGCCCGCTGCGATTGCGCCCCTTCCACCCACGCGACCTCGATGCCTTGCTGGCGTCGCTGCAGGAATCGCTGGACAGCATCGGCCGCTGGGAGGAGTGGTGCAGCCCGTCCTACTCGGCTGCCGACGGTCTCCAGTGGATCGCCCACACTCGCCGCAGCTGGCGCGGCGTCGGCGACGATTGCGCGCTGGCGATCGTCGACCGCGCGAGCGATGCCCTGATCGGCAGCATCTCGATCAACCAGTGGCGCCCCGAATTCCGCACGGCCAACCTCGGCTACTGGGTGCGCCAGTCACGCCAGGGCCAGGGCGCCGCCACCCTCGCGGTGCGGATGCTGGCCACCTACGCCCTGCGCACACCGGCGCTGCAGCGACTGGAAATCGTCATCGCCGAGGCCAACCACACCAGCCGGCGCGTTGCCGAAAACGCCGGCGCCCAATTCGAGGGCCTTGCCCGCTGCCGGCTGCTGCAAAAGGGCGAGCCGCAGACAGCGGCGATCTATGCACTGACGGCTGCCGACATGGCTGGGCCCGGCGCATGGCCAGAGCAAGTGAACGGCACGGGCGAGGCGTGAAGCGTGCTGCCGGGGATGCTGGAACCACGGCGTGACCACCGTTCGGTGCGCTCGCCCTGCGCCTGCCGCAACGATGCGGCCGCTCAGCGCCGGGCGCGAAAGAATTCGCGCAGCATTGTGGCCGACTCCTCCGCCAGCAAGCCTCCCTGCACCTCGATACGGTGGTTGTGCCGTGCGTCGATCAAGGTGTCGAACACGCTGCCGGCCGCGCCGGTCTTGGGATCGGCGGCGGCATAGACCACGCGGCCGATGCGGGCGTGGATCAGCGCCATCGCGCACATCGAACAGGGCTCCAGGGTCACGTACAGGGTGGCACCGGAGAGCCGGTGGTTGGCCAGCTTCTCGCCGGCGGCGCGCATCGCCATGATCTCGGCATGGGCGGTGGGATCGTGCAGGGTGATGTTGCGATTCCAGCCCAGCCCTACGACCTCCTCGCCCAGCACCAGCACCGCGCCCACCGGCACCTCGTTCTCGGCGTCGCGGGCATGCGCGGCCAGCTGCAGCGCGTGCCGCATGTGGCGCCCGTCCCGATCCGAGAAGTCGCCGGAGGTTGCAAGAGTTTCGTCAGTCATTTCAATGTATTGTAGCCAATACCTGAGAAGGTCGGCAGATCACCAGCTCCCTCGGCGTCAGCCAAGTGACTGATTTCTCTACTCCCACTCGATCGTGGCCGGCGGCTTGCCGCTGATATCGTAAACTACACGAGAAATACCGCGTAATTCATTGATAATTCTATTAGAAACCCTACCGAGAAACTCGTAAGGCAGATGTGCCCAGTGCGCCGTCATGAAGTCGACGGTCTCGACCGCGCGCAGCGCGATCACCCACTCGTAGGCACGCGCGTCGCCGACCACGCCGACCGATTTCACCGGCAGGAACACCGCGAATGCCTGGCTGGTCTTGTCGTACAGATCGGCCTTGCGCAGTTCGTCGATGAAGATCGCGTCGGCCTTGGCCAGCAGCTCGGCGTACTCGCGTTTCACCTCACCGAGAATGCGCACGCCAAGGCCGGGGCCGGGGAACGGGTGGCGGTAGACCATCGCCCGCGGCAGGCCCAGCTCCACGCCAATGCGGCGCACCTCGTCCTTGAACAGCTCGCGCAGCGGTTCGACCAGTTTCAGCTTCATGTGCGCCGGCAGGCCACCGACGTTGTGATGGCTCTTGATGACGTGCGCCTTGCCGGTCTTGCTGCCGGCCGACTCGATCACGTCGGGGTAGATGGTGCCCTGGGCCAGCCATTTCACGTCGCCGCCAGCGGCGATCAGCTTCTCCGACTCCTCGTCGAATATCTCCACGAACAGCCCGCCGATGATCTTGCGCTTGGCTTCGGGATCGACGACTCCTGCCAGTGCGTTGAAGTAGCGCTCGGCCGCATCGACGCGGATCACCTTGATGCCCATGCCGCCGTTTGCCGCCTCGGTGGCGAACATTGCCATCACCTGGTCGCCCTCCTTCCAGCGCAGCAGACCGGTGTCGACGAACACGCAGGTGAGCCGATCGCCGATCGCCTGGTGCAACAGCGCCGCCACCACCGAGGAATCGACGCCGCCGGACAGGCCCAGCAGGATGTGGTCATCGCCCACAAGCTCGCGCACGCGGGCGATCTGGTCATCGATGATGTTGGCCGCCGTCCACAGCGCGGCGCAGCCGCAAATGTCGGTAATGAAGCGCTTGAGCAGCGCAGCGCCCTGGCTGGTATGGGTCACTTCCGGGTGGAACTGCACGCCGTACCAGTGCTTGTCCTCGTTCTCCATCACCGCGACCGGAATGCGGTCGGTGCTGCCCGTGATCACGAAGCCCGGCGGCGCGGTGGCGACGTGATCGCCGTGGCTCATCCACACGTCCAGCTTGTGACTGTCCGAATGATCGCTGAGGCCGTCAAACAGACGGCTTGGCGCCACGATATCCACTTCGGCATGACCGAACTCGCGTGCGTCGGCCGCCTCGCTGGTACCGCCCAGCTGCGCGGCCAGGGTCTGCATGCCGTAGCAGATGCCGAGGATCGGCAGACCCGAATCGAACACCTGCTGCGGTGCCTTCGGTGCGTCCTCCAGTGTGGTCGATTCCGGACCGCCGGAGAGGATGATGCCCTTGGCGCCGAACGCGGCGATCTCCGCCGGCTCGTGATCCCACGCCCAGATCTCGCAGTACACGCCCAGCTCGCGGATGCGGCGGGCGATCAGCTGCGTGTACTGCGCGCCGAAATCGAGGATCAGGATCTTGTCGGAATGGATATTGGTCATGGGGACTCAGAGCGGGGAACGGGGAACGGGGAACGTAAAGTGGTTGGGAGAACCGGCAACTGCTGCGCTGGGCGAAGCGAATACTCGTCGCCCGCCTCAGGCTGCATGTTCCCCGTTCCCCGTGCCCCGCTTCACTCAGGAATTCAGCCGATAATTCGGCGCTTCCTTGGTGATCTGGATGTCGTGCGGATGGGCTTCGATGACGCCGGCCGAGGACACCCTGACGAACTGTGCCTTGTGGCGCACGTCTTCGATCGTGGCCGCGCCCAGGTAGCCCATCGAGGCACGCAGGCCACCGATCAGCTGGTGAATGATGTTGCGCAGCGGTCCCCGGTACGGTACCCGGCCTTCGATACCCTCCGGCACCAGCTTGTCGGCGTCCGCCTCTTCCTGGAAATACCGGTCTTTCGAGCCGAGCTGCATCGCGCCGATCGAGCCCATGCCGCGGTAGCTCTTGTACGAACGGCCCTGGAACAGCTCGACCTCGCCTGGCGACTCCTCGGTGCCGGCAAACATCGAGCCGAGCATCACGGTGGACGCGCCGGCTGCCAGTGCCTTGGGAATGTCGCCGGAATAGCGGATGCCGCCATCGGCGATCAGCGGAATCTCGTCCTTCAGCGCGGTGGCGACCATGTCGATCGCGGTGATCTGCGGTACGCCGACACCGGCGACCACGCGCGTGGTGCAGATCGAGCCCGGACCCACGCCGACCTTGACCGCATCCACGCCGACGTCGAGCAGCGCGCGCGCCGCCTCGCCGGTGACGATGTTGCCGGCGATCACCTGCACCTGACCATAGTGCTTCTTGACCCAGGCCACACGATCGATCACGCCCTGCGAATGACCGTGGGCGGTATCCACCACCAGCACGTCCACGCCGGCATCGACCAGTGCGGCGACGCGCTGCTCGGTATCGCCACCGACGCCGACAGCGGCGCCGACCAGCAATGCTTCCTGGATATCCTTGGCGGCATGCGGGTTGTCGCGCGCCTTCTGGATGTCCTTGACGGTGATCAGGCCGCGCAGCTGGAAATCCTCGTTGACCACCAGCACCTTCTCGATGCGGTGCTTGTGCAGCAGCAGCAGCACTTCATCCTGGCTGGCGCCCTCGCGCACCGTCACCAGCTTGTCCTGGCGGGTCATGATGTTGCGTACCGGATCGTCGAGCTTGCGCTCGAAACGCAGGTCGCGACTGGTGACGATGCCAACGAGCCTGGCACCATCCACGACCGGCACGCCGGAAATGTTGTGTGCGTGGGTCAGCCGCAGTACTTCGCGGATCGACGTTTCGGGCGTCACCGTGATCGGGCTGCGGATCACGCCGGCCTCGAACTTCTTCACCAGCCGCACTTCGGCCGCCTGCTGCTCGGCGGTCATGTTCTTGTGGATGATGCCGATGCCGCCGTTCTGAGCCATGGTGATGGCCAGACGGGCTTCGGTGACCGTGTCCATCGCGGCAGAGACGATCGGGATATTCAGGCGCAGGCTGCGAGTGAACCGGGTGGAGGTATCCACGTCGCGCGGCAGCACGAGGGAATGGCCTGGAACAAGGTAGACGTCGTCGTAGGTCAGTGCCTCGGCGAGGATGCGCATGAAAAAGTCCCGCTGCAAAGAGGGAATTATACGCGGCCTGCCGCCAGGCTCGCCAGATGCATGGATGAATGGGTTGCCGGATCAGGCGACCTTGTGCGCGATGTCCGACGCCTCGGCCGCCAAGAGCGTGTTTTCGATCAGCGTAGCCACCGTCATTGGCCCGACCCCGCCGGGCACCGGGGTGATCCAGCTGGCGCGATCGGCGGCCGGATCGAACTGCACGTCGCCCACCAGCCGGCCATCATCGAGCCGGTTGATGCCGACATCGATCACCACCGCGCCGGGCTTGATCCATTCGCCCTTGACCAGCCCCGGCTTGCCCACCGCGACCACCAGGATGTCCGCCTGCCGCACGAAACTTTCCAGGTCGCGGGTGAAGCGATGGCAGCAGGTGGTGGTGCAGCCGGCGATCATCAGCTCCAGCACCAGCGGCCGCCCGACGTGGTTCGACACGCCAACCACCACCGCATGCTGGCCTCGCACCGGACGATCGGTATGCCCAAGCAAGGTCATCACGCCCTTGGGTGTGCACGGGCGCAGACCCAACCGACGCAGCGCCAGGCGGCCCACGTTGATCGCCTGGAAGCCATCCACATCCTTGTTCGGGTCGATCCGGTCGACCAGGGCATCCTCGTCGATGCCGTCGGGCAACGGCGACTGCACCAGGATGCCGTGCACGGTCGGGTCGGCATTGAGCCGGTCGATCAACGCGAACAGTTCGGCCTGGCTCGTTCCCACCGGCAAATCGTAGGCGAACGAACGGAAGCCGACCTGAAGGCAGGCCTTGCGCTTGTTGCGCACGTACACCATGGATGCCGCGTCGCTGCCGACCAGCACCACCGCCAGACCCGGCTCAACCAGACCCTGGCGCTTGCGCTCGGCCACCCGCGTGCCGACCCGCTCCAGCAGTTCCTGAGCGATGCGTTTGCCGTCGAGAATGCGTGCGCTCATCTTGCTGCCTGCCGGAAAAGTTGCCCATTATCGCGGCTCGCCGACACCCGCACAAACGGTGCGCCGGAGGAGTTCAACGGGATATCGATCACGTCGGGTTGGCGCAGATCGCGGCCAGATCGGCGTAACCGTGAAAGACCGCCGAGCGGCCGCATCCGGGGCAGTCCGGATCGCGCGGCAATCCGATCTCGCGAAAATGCATGTCCAGCGCATCGAAGGTGAGCAGACGCCCGACCAGGGGTTGGCCCAGGCCGAGGATCAGTTTCAGCGCCTCGGTGGCCTGCAGCAGTCCCACCATGCCGGGCAGCACGCCAAGCACGCCGGCCTCGCTGCAGTTGGGCGCGTCAGCCGCGGCTGGCGGTTCGGGAAACAGGCAGCGGTAGCACGGCGAGTCGTCGCGGCGCGGATCGAACACGCTGAGCTGGCCGCTGAAACGCTCGACCGCGCCGTACACCATCGGCAGTTTCAGTTGCCGCGAGGCGGCAGCGAGCAGATAGCGCGCGGGAAAGTTGTCGGCGCCGTCGATCAGCAGATCGTGACCGGCCAGCAGCCGTTCCACGTTATCTGCCTGCAGCCGCTCGGTGCACGTCTCGATGCGGATGCGCGGATTGAGTGCCTGCAGCGCGATCCGAGCCGATTCGGTCTTGGCCATGCCGACACGGGCGTCGGCATGCAGCACCTGGCGATGCAGGTTGGAGCGTTCGACCCGGTCGTCGTCGATCAAGGTGAGCTGACCCACCCCGGCCGCTGCCAGATACAGCGCCGCGGGCGAACCCAGTCCGCCGGCACCGAGCAGGACCACGCGGGCGGCGGTCAGCCTGGCCTGCCCCGCCTCGCCGACTTGCGGCAGCCGCAGCTGCCGCGCATAGCGTTCGGCAGCATCCGCATCCAGCGCATGGCTGGAAACGGGGAGGCCTTCGTCCTTCCAGCGATTGAAGCCGCCAGTGACCGAGCTGACCTGGCGATAGCCCAGTCGCTGCAACGCTTCGGCGGCGAGCAGCGAGCGCAGGCCGCTGGCGCACAGCAGCAGCAACGGCCGACTCCGGTCCGGTTCCAGCTGTTCGATCCGCAGTTCGAGAAAGCCGCGCGACAGGCCCGCCGCCTGGGGCGGACTGCCGGCAGCGCGTTCGGCGTCCTCGCGCACATCAATCAGCAGGCCGCCTTGCGCCTGCGCGGCCAGGGCCTCGATCGGAGTGACCTCGGGCACGCGTTCGCGCAGCGCCGCCAGCCAGGTTTCGCGGTTGAGTGTGTCGCTCATGCCGTCAGTCTACGAGAAGCGGACAGGAACCGGAGGGGAGAACATGTCCCGATCACCGGATTGTCCAGCAGCGCCAGCAGCGACTGATCATGTCAGCCGGTGCGCCGCCCGCTCAGCGTGTGCGCTTGATCAGGTCGCTGACCCGGCGCCGAGCCTTCTGCTCCTGCTCCTTGGTCAATACCTTCTTGCGCCCGGCGAACGGATTCTCGCCTTCGCGGAAGGCGATGCGAACCGGTGTGCCTTCGAGCTTGTAGCGCTTGCGGAAGAAGTTTTCCAGGTAGCGCTGATAGGCCGGTGCAATGTGCTTGGTGCGGGTGCCGTGAATCACGATCGTCGGCGGATTGTTGCCGCCGGGATGCGCAAAGCGCAGCTTCGGCGCATGGCCGTGTACCAACGGTGGCTGGTAGCCCTCGTAGGCTTTCTCCAGCGTCTTGGTGAGATCGGACGACACCAGCACCTTGGTTGCCGAGGCATGGGCACGCACCACCGCACGCATCAGCTCGCGCAGGCCCGAACCGTGCAGTGCCGAGATATGCACCTGCTTGGCCCAGTTGACGAACACCAGCCGGCGATCGAGTGCGCGCATGCATTCATCGCGCTGGTATTGGTCCAGGCCGTCCCACTTGTTGACGGCGATCACCAGCGCCCTGCCCTCGTCCATCGCATAGCCGATCAGGGTCAGATCCTGGTCGGCCAGATTCTCGCGGGCGTCGATCATGATCACCACCACCTGGGCCGCGGCGATCGACTGCAGGGTCTTGATGACGCTGAATTTCTCCACCGCCTCCTCGACCCGCGCCTTGCGCCGGATGCCAGCGGTATCGATCAGCGTGTAGCGCTTGCCATCGCGTTCCAGCGGCACACGGATCGGATCGCGGGTGGTGCCGGCGACATCAGAAACGATCAGCCGATCCTCGCCCAGCAGGCGATTGATCAGGGTCGACTTGCCGGCGTTCGGACGGCCGACGATGGCCACCCGGATGCTGCCACTCTCGCCTTCGTCTTCGACGGTGCTCTCATCATCGACCGGCAGCAACGGCAGCGCGAGCTCGATCAGGTCGTCGGTGCCGCGATTGTGCGCAGCCGACAACGGCACCATGGTGCCAATGCCGAAGGCGGAAAACTCGGCCAGCACGGCCTGCTCTTCCAGACCGTCAGTCTTGTTGACTGCGGCAATGATCGGCTTGCCGCTGCGACGCAGTTCGTTGAGGATCACGTAGTCCTGCGGCAGCAGGCCCTCGCGCGCGTCGACCACGAACACCAGCACGTGTGCTTCCTGGATCGCCAGGCGCACCTGCTTCGCGGTGAGCACATCCATCGCTTCCTCGACCCCGGACAGACCACCGGTATCGACGACGACGAACGGTCGATCGCCACTGCGGCATACGCCGTAGTGGCGATCGCGAGTGACGCCCGGCATATCGGCCACCAGGGCGTCACGGCTGCGCGTCATTACATTGAAAAGGGTCGATTTACCGACATTTGGACGACCGACCAGGGCGACGACGGGCAGCATGATGGATGCGCTATTCCCGAAGATCAGTGCGAGGAGAGACGGTAAGCGCCGATATGGCCCTTGACGTCCTCGACGTAGACGGTGTCACCCACCACCAGCGGCTGGGCGCGAATCGCCTTTCTCGACAGACGCTCGCGCGCCGCCAGTGCGCCATCGCCGGTCTGCAGCCAGTGCACGTAGCCGTACATGTCACCGACCACGACATAGTTACCCTGCACGGCCGGACCGGTGAGCCAGCGATACTTCAGCGCGTCGCTTTTCCAGATGTCCGAACCGCCGGTCTTGTCGAATGCCCAGACCTGTGAATCGTCGTTGACGCCATACAGCGCGTTGCCGCTGAGCGCCAGTGAATCGAAGGTGGAAAACGGGTGCGCCCACAACGGTCGGCCGCTGGGGCCATCCACTGCCAGCAGGTTGCCATGGTAGGCTGCGGCATACAGTGTGCTGCCTTCGAGCAGGATCGCGCCGTCGGCATCATTGAGCCGTTCGATCTCGGTGCGGCCTTCACCGCTGGCGAGCTTCTGCTCCCACAGCTTGGCGCCGGTGTCCATGCGCAGCGCAACCAGCTTGCCGTCGTCGCTACCGAAGAACACCACGCCGTTGGCTACCAGCATCGGGCCATTGCCGCGCACGCTCAACAGCGGCACAGTGCCCTGATCGTAGATCCAGCGCTTCTTGCCGCTGGCTCCGTCCAGGCCATAGACGCGACCGTCCTCGGTACGCACCACCACCAAGTCACCGACGACCGCCGGTGCCGTCAGCACCTCGGCATCCAGCTCGACTTCCCACCGCGGGCTGCCATCCTTGGCGTTCACGCCGTAGATATGGCCATCCAGCGTACCGACCGCGAGCAGGTCACCCGCCACCGCCGGGCCACCGGCGTAGGCGGCATCCTTGCGCTTCTTGTCACCCCAGCCAAACCAGCCATGGGTGCGCGAGCTTTTCGACCAACGGGTCTTGCCGCTGGCGGCATCGATGGCGGCCAGCGTGCCATCGGTACTGTCCGCGTAGAGCACACCGTCGACCACGGCAGGGCGAAGCCGTACACCACTGCGCCCGGCTCCGCCGCCCACCTTGGTGGACCACACTTTGGTGACCTGCACAGTGGGCTTGAAGTCCTTGGCCAGCGGCGTCGGCGGTTGTACGTTTTCCTTCTTGAACGTATGGCAGCCAGTCAGCGCCATCAACGAAATCAGTGAAATCAGCAAGACGCGCTTCATCATTTCAGCTCTCATGCACCCTGCTTCCCGGCCACGGCCAAATCATCGAGTTTCATCTGCAGCGCACCGCGTTGCGGTGCATCGTTGCTCAGCGTGGACAAAGCTGCCTCATAGGCCTTGCGCGCATCGTCGGAGCGTCCAAGCTTGACCAGCGCATCGCCACGGAGTTCCTGTGCCAGCGCCTGAAGACTGTCGGCAGGCATGCGATCCAGGGTCGCAAGCGCGCTTGGGCCATCACCACGGGCCAGTTCCACCTGTGCCAGTCGCAACTGGCTCAACGCCTTCAGCGGAGGTGGTACCGCATGGCTTTCGGCCCAGACCAGCGAAGCCTCGGCCTTGTCCAGTTGCTTGTCCTTCACCTGCTGCCGAGCACGATCGCTGACGGCAAACACGGCATAAGGCGACTTGGCATAGTTCGTCGTCAGCCTGTCGGTGAGCTGCGCCGCCACGTCCGACTTGCCCGATTCGAGCGCGATATGCACCTGCTGATACAGCTGCGACGCGACGCTTTCGTTGCGAACCTGATGCTGCTTCCACTGCTGCCAGCCGAAAATACCGACCAAGCCAATCGCGATACCCACGACGATGGACATCCCGTTTTCGCGCAGCCATTTCTGCACGAGTTCACTCTGTTCGTAGTCGTCGTATTCGTCAAATGCCATGCCATCACCAATGAAAAAATGCGCACCTCGGCACGCTGGAAACGGCCGACGCGATAAATAAAGGGACAAGCCGATCAAGTCCGCACGGTGCCGTGCGGACTAATGGGCAAGCATAACCGAAATGCGCCGCGCAGAGCGCAGCTGAGCGAGATCAGAGGTTGGCTGCGGAGGCCTTGCCGTCCTCGACCTGCATGCGAAAATGCGCCACGTTGGCGCGTTGGAAATCGTCCAGACCCACCGGCTGGCCATCGATGGTGACCCGGGTACCGCTGACGTTTCCGATCCGCACCTCGATCGGCTGGTCACTGTGATAGGTCTTGTTGCTGCCCGCCGGCAGCAGCCCGTACTCCAGCCGTGTCCCATCGCTGTCGATCACCTCGACCCAGCTCGGTGCAGTCAGACTCAGGCTCAGGTTGTGGCTGCGATCATTCGCACCAGCTGGCGCTGCCGCCGGATGCGAGTCCGACAAGCTGCCGCTGTTGTCCAGGCTCGGGAACGCCGCCATCGACGCCATCAGCGGCTGTTCCTCTGCCTGGGGCAATGCCGTCGGCCTGGCCGCCGCGGCGTCCGCAACGCGTGGAACCGGAGCGTTGTCCGATTGCGCCACCGGCGCAGCATCCGGGGGAGCCATGTGCGTCAGATCGCGATCCAGCGAGCCACGAACACCCAGCCAGATCATCGGCACCACGATCACCGCCGTCAGCACCAGATACGTCGCCGCCGTGGCATAGCGATCGAACAGGAACCGCGAACGCGAAATACCGCCTGTCGCCACCAGCGGGGGCTCCGACTGCCGAATGCGATCCATTTCAAGCTGGACCTTTGCTTCATCGATACCCAGATAACGACCGTATTTGGCGACGTAACTACCGAGATAGATCTTCGAGTCGGTGCCATCGGATTCATCACACTCGAGCTGACGCAACACCCGCGCTGGCAGCTTCAAGGTGTTTGCGCAGGCCTCCAGATTCAGTCCACGGGCTTCACGCGCCGCATACAGGCGACTGCCGAAACTGGGACCGTGAAGGTGTGTGGAGGGTTCTTCCACATCAAGCAAATGGATCCCGGAGAGATCGGGATGGATTGAACCCTGTTCTACGGATGGATGCTGAATGGAGGTCATGGGCTGGTGGTGCTGTCAAGTGCGTGCGCCTGCTCCGATTCCGGGAACAGGCTGTGCAGTCGCTTGTTGTAGTTCCTGGCACCTTCCGGGTCGCCCAGACGAGTTTCGATGTCGTGTCCCAGCTTGAGTGAAGCGGCCGTTGGATGCCCCAGTGCGTCGAAACGCTGCAGGAACGCCCGCGCGCGGAATGCCGCGTTATTTGCATACAAGGTCTTCCCCAACTGGAAGAGTGCCTCTGCGTTGACCGGATTTCGTGCGATCGCGTCACGGAAATCCGCTTCTGCGCCGGTAACGTTGCCGCCGCGCAATTGACACACACCGGCATTGGTCAGGGCGACGTCCGGCGTCTGGTAGAACGGATCGGCGACGGCTTTCTGGAAATAGGTGAGCGCCTCGGGGATCTTCCCGGCACGGCACAAGAACGCACCGAGATTGTTGTTCGGCGCACCCTTCGACGGTTCCAGCTGCTCCGCCCTGCGATAGTGAAGCTCGGCCTCGGGCAACTTGTTGATGCGCTCGTACAACACCGCGATCACCGTATGCGCCGGTGCATAGTCGGGGTCGAACTTGAGCGCCAGATTCAGCTTTTCCAGTGCCGTCTGCAGATCGCCATTGGCCAGATAGCGCTGACCCAGCTCGGTATGAATGCGCGCGGCATCCTTTGCCTGGTCGGCTTTGCTGGTCTGCGGCAGGGGCTTGCCTAGCGTGTTGCTGTCACTGTGCGTAGTGACGCAGCCAGCCAGCGGCAACAGCAAGCTGAACAACAATGCCCGGTCAAATCGCATGCAATGCCTCCTCGTCCTGCCGTTTGCGCAGATCGGCGCTGCGCCGAGTGCGATCCGTCACCTGCCCGGCCAGCTGACCGCAGGCCGCATCGATATCGTCGCCGCGAGTCCGCCGCAACATGGTCAGCACACCGGCGTTCAACAATTGAGTCTGGAAATCGCGGATGTCATTCGCCTCGGAGCGCTCGTAGCGGGTGCCCGGGAAGGGGTTGAACGGGATCAGGTTGACCTTGCAGGTCGGCAACTTGCGCATCAGCTTGATCAGCTGGCGGGCGTGCTCGGGCTGGTCGTTGATGCCCTTCATCAAGGTATATTCGAAGGTGATCGAGGTGCGCGGCTTGCGCGCCACCCAGCGCTGGCAGGCGGCCAGCAGCTCGGCAATCGGGTAGCGCTTGTTGAGCGGCACCAGTTCGGTGCGCAGCTCGTCGTTGGCGGCGTGCAGCGACACCGCCAGCGACACGTCGATGGCATCGGACAGCTGATCAATCAGCGGCACCATGCCTGCGGTGGACAGGGTCACGCGCTTGGCGGCCAGACCGAAGCCCAGATCATCGCGCATCAGGCGCATCGCCTTGACCACGTTGTCGAAATTCGCCAGCGGCTCGCCCATGCCCATCATCACCACATTGGTGATGCGACGGTTCTGATGGGTGATGTTGCCCAGATGCTTCGCCGCCACCCACACCTGGCCGATGATCTCGGCAGTGGACAAGTTACGATTGAAGCCCTGCGCCCCGGTGGAGCAGAAGCTGCAGTTCAGCGCGCAGCCGATCTGCGAGGACACGCACAGTGTGCCGCGGGTCGGCTCGGGGATGTACACCGTCTCGACCGCGTTGCCGCTGTCCATGCCCAGCAGCCATTTGTGGGTGCCGTCGCTGGCGGCCTTGTCCAGCATGGTCTTCGGCGCGCCGATGTAGCAGACCTCGGTGAGCTTGGCGCGCAGCACCTTGCCCACGTCGGTCATGTTTTCAAAGTCGTCCTGCAGGTCGTGATAGATCCACTTCATCACCTGCTCGGCGCGATACGGCTTCTCGCCGATCTGCGTGAAGAAATCACGCAGACCCTGGCGATCGAAGTCGAGCAGATTGACCTTGGCGGGTGGATTGACGACAGCCTGGCTCACAACTCGTGCCTCACAACATCATGTCTCAGCGCGCGAAAATTTCCGTCGCGGCGAAGAAGTACGCAATCTCGACCTGGGCGGTCTCGACGGCATCAGAGCCGTGCACCGCATTGGCGTCGATCGACTCGGCGAAATCGGCGCGGATCGTGCCCGGCGCAGCCTCTTTCGGATTGGTGGCACCCATCAGGTCGCGATGGGCCAGTACGGCATTCTCGCCCTGCAGCGCGGTGATCATCACCGGGCCGGAGATCATGAAGTCGACCAGCGCGTTGAAGAAGGGACGCTCGCGATGCACCGCATAGAAGCCCTCGGCCTCCTTGCGCGACAGCTGCTTCATCTTCGCCGCGACGATCTTCAGTCCGGCCTTTTCAAAACGTGCGTAGATTTCACCGATGACGTTCTTGGCGACGGCATCGGGCTTGATGATGGAAAGGGTGCGCTCCAGCGCCATACGGGTCTGCTCCGGGAAAACGGATTTAGGGAAGGTGAATTGACCAACGAGGGCTCGCAGGTTGGCTAAACCTGACAAGGTTTGCGGCGTTAGCTCATGAAAGTCTGACAGATTCCAGCTAATACGCAAATAATCGCCGATTTGCAACAAACGATCGTTTGACGACGACGGAGCGATCCGCGTATGCTCAAACGATCGTTTGAACTGATCGACTGACCGGGAAGGCCACCTGCCTGTGAACGCCCCTGGCTCCACCAAGGAACGCATCCTCAGCGCCGCCGAGGCGCTGTTTGCCCAGCGTGGCTTCGACGGAGCCTCGCTGCGCCAGCTGACGGCTGCCGCCGGCGTCAATCTGGCCGCCGTCAACTACCACTTCGGATCCAAGGAGAAGCTGGTCGAGCAGGTGTTCCGGCGCCGACTGGATGCGCTCAACGCCGACCGGCTGGCCGCGCTGGCCAACGTTGCCGGCAAGCCCGGCACCACCCTGGAAGACGTGCTGGCGGCCTATATCCGCCCGGCGCTGGAGCTGTCCCACGAGGGCAATGGCGCTTTGTTCATGCGCGTGCTGGCGCGGGCGTTCGCCGAACACGACGACACCCTGCGCCAGTTCCTGTCCGAGAACTACGGTCATGTGATGCGCCAGTTCACCGCCGAATTCGCACGGCTGCTGCCGCAACTCAGCAAGGAGGAGCTGTACTGGCGCATCGATCTGGTCACCGGCGCGCTGACTCACGCGATGTCCGGCTTCGGCATGATCCAGCGCAAGCGCGACGTGACCGAGCAGGAACATCGTGAGCAGACCGCGCAGCACCTGATCCGCTTCGCCCTCGCCGGCCTCAGTCACCCCTGATTCCTTAGTCACTGGCCGGTAACGGCCATTTCGCTACTACACCGTTTTCGTCATCGCACCATTCGGAGAAGCCAATGACCACTGCATCCTCACCTACCCCAGCACTGCGCATCCGCAAGGCCGCCGTGCTGGGCGCCGGTGTCATGGGCGCGCAGATCGCCGCGCACCTGACCAACGCCGGCGTCGAGACCGTGCTGTTCGACCTCCCGGCGAAGGAAGGCCCGAAGAGCGGCATCGCACTCAAGGCCATCGCCAACCTCGCCAAGCTGTCGCCGGCCCCGCTGGCCGACAAGGCGCTGGCTGCCGCGATCATCCCTGCGAACTACGACGAGGATCTGGCGCACCTGAAGGACGTCGACCTGGTGATCGAGGCGATCGCCGAGCGGATGGACTGGAAGCTGGATCTGTACAAGAAGATCGCCCCGTTCGTCTCCGCCACCGCGGTGCTGGCCAGCAACACCTCCGGCCTGTCGATCAACGGCCTCGCCGAGGCACTGCCGGAAGAGATGCGTCATCGCTTCACCGGCGTGCACTTCTTCAACCCGCCGCGCTACATGCATCTGGTCGAGGTGATCCCGACTCGCCTGACCGAACAGAGCGTGGTCGATGGCCTGGAAGCGTTCCTCACCACCACCGTCGGCAAGGGCGTGGTGATCGCCAAGGACACCCCCAACTTCATCGGCAACCGCATCGGCGTGTTCTCGATGCTGGCCGCGATGTACCACACCGACCAGTTCAAGCTCGGTTTCGACACCGTCGACGCGCTGACCGGTCCGGCCCTGGGCCGTCCCAAGAGTGCTACCTACCGCACCGCCGACGTGGTCGGTCTGGACACCATGGCGCACGTCATCAAGACCATGGCCGACACCCTGCCCGACGACCCGTGGCACCAGTACTTCACGGCGCCGGTGTGGCTGCAGGGCCTGATCGACAAGGGCGCGCTGGGTCAGAAGACCGGCGGCGGCTTCTACAAGAAGGTCGGCAAGGACATCGTGGTGCTCGACGTGGCCAAGGGAGACTTCCGCCCGTCCGAGCAGAAACCGTCCGACGAGGTCGCCGCGATCCTGGCGATCCGCGATCCGTCCGAGAAGTTCGCCAAGCTGCGCGCGTCGAGCGACCCCCAGGCCCAGTTCCTGTGGGCCACGTTCCGCGACCTGTTCCATTACACCGCCTACCACCTGGCCGACATCGCCGACACCGCGCGCGATGTCGACTTCGCGATCCGCTGGGGCTACGGCTGGAAGCTCGGCCCGTTCGAGACCTGGCAGGCCGCCGGCTGGCAGCAGGTTGCCGGCTGGATCAACGAGGACATCGCCAGCGGCAAGGCGATGAGCAGCGCCCCGCTGCCGGCGTGGGTCACCGACGGTCGCAGCGGCGTGCACGGCAAGGCCGGTTCGTACTCGGCCAGCGCCAACGCCGACAGGCCGCGCTCGCAGCATCCGGTCTACGCGCGCCAGCTGTTCCCCGCTCCGCTGCTGGGCGAGAAATTCGATCAGGGCACCACGGTGTGGGAGAATGAAGGCGTGCGGCTGTGGACGCTGGGCGACGACGGCGTCGGCATCCTGTCGTTCAAGACCAAGATGAACACCGTCAACGACCACGTGCTCGACGGCATCCAGCACGCGATCAAGGTCGCCGAAGAGCAGCTCAAGGCGGTGGTGATCTGGCAGACCGGCGAGCCGTTCTCCGCCGGCGCCGATCTGAAGGGCGCGCTGGGCCTGCT
>JAPHUU010000372.1 GCA_026193555.1 Rhodanobacter sp. | reverse complement strand
GACGGTGGGTGCGTCCTCCAGCATGCCGGCGGCGATCAGTTCCTGCGCCACGCGCGCGACGCCGCCGGCGCCGAACAGTTCGACCGCGGTGTAGCGTCCGGCTGGCAGCAGGTCGGCGATTACCGGCGTATGCACCGAGGCCGGTTCGAAGTCCTCGATCGTCCATGGCACGCCGGCCTCGCGCGCGATCGCCAGCAGGTGCAGTACCGCATTGGTGGAGCCGGCCGTGGCGGCCACCATGCGTGCCGCATTGCGCAGCGAGCTGCGACTGAACAGCTCGCGCGGGGTACGGTTCTGCCTGAGGCACTCCATGACCAGCTCGCCGCAGCGGAACGCCGCCGCACCCTTGGCCGGATGGGTGGCCGGGATGTCGTTGTAGCCCATCGGCGACAGCCCCAGTGTGGTCAGCACCATCGCCATCGTGTTGGCGGTGAACTGGCCGCCGCAGGCGCCGGCGCCGGGGCAGGCATCACGTTCCACCGCGGTCAGTTCGGCGTCGTCGATCTTGCCTGCACCGTGGGCCCCGACCGCCTCGAATACCTGCTGGATGGTGATCGGGTGGTTGTCGTGGGTGCCGTGCGCGATGGTGCCGCCGTAAAGCGCGACCCCCGGAATGTTCAGCCGCGCCAGTGCCATCGCGGCGGCCGGGATGGTCTTGTCGCAACCGCACAACACCACCATCGCGTCGAGGCAATGGCCGTCCACCGCCAGTTCGATCGAGTCGGTGATCACCTCGCGGCTGATCAGCGAGGCACGCATGCCCGAGGTGCCCATCGCGATGCCGTCAGTGACCGCGATCGTGTTGAACTCGATCGGCGTGCCGCCGGCGGCACGGATGCCGGCGGCCGCTTCAACCGCCAGTTCGCGCAGGTTGAGGTTGCATGGACTGACGTTGGACCAGGTGTGCACCACCGCGACCAGCGGCCGGGCGATCGCCTCGTCGTCCAGTCCGGTGGCACGCAGCATGGCGCGGGCGGGGGCGCGGTCGGCGCCGGTCTTGATGGTGTCACTGCGCATCAAAAGATCTCCGAAGGACGGAATCCCTTTTCCCTTTCCGGGAGAAGGTCGGGATGGGGGGCGGGTGCTCGCGATAAGCCACAACGAACCGCGCCTCCCACGCGATACGAAAGAAAAAAGCGCCTCCTGCGTGGCAGGGAGAGTGGCGAGACGGATGGAGGGCGGCGCCTTGGGGTTGCGCATGGGCCATCCGCCGCCGCCGACACGCAGGAGGCAGCAGAAAATACGGACACATCCATGTATCCGCTTGGGAAAGTGGGCTGTATCAACCGCATGCACGGGCTCCGCTGAAGAACGCCCTGGCGCTGTCGGCGTGACCTTTCAGCGCGACCAGCACGGCGTCGCACACGGCCGCGGTGCCGGCCTGGCCGCCGATGTCGCGGCTGCGCGGCCCTTGAGCCAGCACGTCGGCCACGGCGGTTTCGACCGCGCGTGCCTCCGCTTCCAGCTGCAGCGAGTGGCGCAGCAGCAGCGCGGCGGAGAGGATCGCGCCGACCGGATTGGCCACGCCCTGGCCGGCGATGTCCGGTGCCGAACCGTGGATCGGTTCGTACAGGCCACGCCGCCCTTCACCCAGCGAGGCCGACGGCAGCAGACCCAGCGAGCCGGCCAGCGCGGCGGCCTCGTCGGTGAGGATGTCGCCGAACAGATTCTCGGTGACCACCACGTCATAGCGCGATGGCTGGGTCAGCAGCAGCATCGCCATCGAATCGACCAGCTGGTGCTCCACCTTCACGTCGGGGTAGTCGGCCGCGATGCGCTGCACCGTGTTGCGCCACAACCGCGAAGTCTCCAGCACGTTGGCCTTGTCCACCGAGGTCAGGTGGTGGCGGCGGTCGCGCGCCAGCTTGAACGCACGATGCACCACTCGCTCGATCTCGGCCACGGTGTATTTGCACTCGTCGGTGGCGCTGTCGGCGGTGCGCGTCTTGGCGCCGAAGTAGGCGCCACCGGTGAGTTCGCGAACGAACAACACATCGACACCCTTGAGCTTCTCGTTCTTCAGCGGCGACAGCGCGGCCAGCGCCGGATGTACCTGCAGCGGACGCAGGTTGGCATAGACGCCCAGCGCGGCGCGCAACGCCAGCAGGCCCTGTTCCGGTCGCACCGGCGCGTTCGGATCGGACCACTTCGGTCCGCCGACCGCACCCAGCAGCACCGCGTCGGCGTTTTGGCAAGCGGCCAGCGATGCGGCTGGCAGCGGCTCGCCGCAGGCATCAATGGCGCCGCCGCCGATGGCATGTTCTTCGAATGCGAAATGGTGGCCGAAGTGCTCGGCGACCGCCTCCAGCACGGCTACCGCGGCCGCGGTGACTTCGGTGCCGACGCCATCGCCGGGCAAGGTAACGATACGGGCCTTCATGCCGCCTGCTCCTGTGTGAAATGGTCGGGTTGCTGTTCGTATTGGGCAATCGCGGTTTCGTGCTGCAGCAGGTAGCCGAGCTGGTCGACGCCGTTGAGCAGGCAGTGCCGCGCGAACGGTTCGAGCTGGAACACGATGCGCCCGCCATCGGGCAGTTCGATGAACTGCCCGCGCACGTCGATCGACAGCTCGATGCCGGGATGCTCCAGCAGCCACTGGTGCTCGGCCGCGCTGACCATGATCGCCAGCAGGCCGTTCTTCAGCGCGTTGTTGCGGAAGATGTCCGCGATCTCACTGCACAGCACCGCCTGGATGCCGAAGTCGAGCAACGCCCACGGCGCATGTTCGCGCGAGGAGCCGCAGCCGAAGTTGCGACCGGCGACCAGGATCGCGCAGCCCGATGCCTGTGGCTGGTTCAGCGGGAAATCCGGGTTATCGCAGCCGTCGGCAAGGTAGCGCCAGTCGTGGAAGCACAGCTTGCCCAGCCCATCGCGCGTGGTGGTGGTGAGGAAGCGCGCCGGAATGATCCGGTCGGTGTCGATGTTCTCGTCCGCCAGCACGGCGGTGCGTGAGTGGATGCGGGTCACGGGCTTCATGCGGCCACCTCCACCAGGTATTCGCGCGGATCGGCGATGCGTCCGGCCAGCGCCGAAGCGGCGGCGGTGGCCGGACTGGCCAGCACGGTGCGTGCGCCCTTGCCCTGGCGGCCTTCGAAATTGCGGTTGGAGGTGCTCACCACCAGCTGACCGGGCTGCGCCATGTCGCCGTTCATGGCGATGCACATCGAGCAGCCGGGCATCCGCCACTCGGCGCCGGCGGCGGTGAACACCTCGTGCAGGCCCTCGCGCTCGGCGTCGCGGCGCACCGCTTCGGAGCCGGGCACGACCAGCATGCGCACGCCGGCGGCCACGCGCCGACCGCGCAGCACGTTCGCCGCTTCGCGCAGGTCGGACAGTCGCGCGTTGGTGCAGCTGCCGATGAACACTACATCGACCGGCGTGCCCTGCATCGGCTTGCCGGCCTCGCTCTGCATGTAATCCAGCGCACGCCGTTCCTGTGCATTGCGCGCCGCCGGCACCGGCGCATCCATCGCGATGGCCATGCCCGGATGGGTGCCGTAGGTGACGGTCGGCTTGACTGCGCCGGCATCGATTCGCACCTCGCGATCGAAGCGTGCATCGGCATCGCTGCGCAGCGAGCGCCACACGTTCACCGAGGCTTCCCACGCCTTGCCTTGGGGTGCCTGCGGGCGACCCTTCAACCATGCGAACGTGGTCTCGTCCGGCGCGATCAGGCCCGCGCGCGCGCCGGCCTCGATCGACATGTTGCACACCGTCATGCGCTCTTCCATCGACAGCGCCTCGATCGCCGCACCGCGGTATTCGATGACATGGCCGGTGCCGCCGTCGACACCGATGGTGCCGATGATGTGCAGAATCAGGTCTTTCGCACCGACGCCGACGGGCAGCGTGCCGTCGACATGGATCGCCAGCGTCTTCGGCTTGCGCTGCAGCAGGCACTGGGTAGCCATCACATGGCCGACCTCGGTGGTGCCGATGCCGAACGCCAAGGCGCCAAAGGCGCCATGGGTGGAGGTGTGGCTGTCGCCGCAGACGATGGTCATGCCCGGCTGGGTGGCGCCCAGCTCGGGGCCGATCACGTGCACGATGCCGCGATCGGCACTGTCCCAGCCGTGCAGCGCGACGCCGAATTCGCGGCAGTTCGCCTCCAGCAGGCTGACCTGTGCCTTCGCCTCGTCATTGGTGTACGGACGCTCGCCGTCGCTGCCTGCGGGCAGGGTCGGGGTGGAATGATCCAGCGTGGCCAGCACGCGATCGGGGCGGCGCAGCTGCAGCCCGCGCTGGCGCAGCTCGCTGAAGGCCTGCGGCGATGTGACTTCGTGCACCAAGTGCAGGTCGACATACAACACGGCCGGGGTGTCGCCGGTTTCGGCGACGACCACGTGGGCGTCCCACACTTTCTCGAACAGGGTGCGCGCGCTCATGCGGCGGCCTCCTTAGTTGCCGGCTGTTGTTGAGGAGTCTGGCCATGGATGGCCGGTGCTTGATCTTCGCGGTCAGGGACGACCGCACCAACAAACGTCAGCCAGCCCCAGCGGTCCTCGGTGCGGCCGTCAAACAGGCCGAAGAAGGCCTGCTGCAGGTCGCGGGTGATCGGTCCGGGCGTGCCCGCGCCGACGTTCTTGCGATCGACCGAGCGCACCGGGGTGATCTCCGCGGCGGTGCCGGTCATGAAGATCTCGTCGGCGCTGTACAGTGCTTCGCGCGGCAGGTCACGTTCCTCCACCGTCAGGCCCAGCGTGGCCGCCAGGGTGATCACCGCATCGCGGGTGATGCCGGCCAGGATGCCGGCGCTGGTCGGCGGCGTGATCAGCTTGCCGCGCTTGACCAGGAACAGGTTCTCGCCGGCGCCCTCGCTGAGCAGGCCGTTGCTGCCCAACGCGATGCCTTCGTCGTAGCCGTCGCGGCGTGCTTCGAGCGCGATCAGCTGGCTTGAAAGATAGTTGCCACCGGCCTTGGCCCAGCTCGGCACGGTGTTCGGTGCGGGCCGGTTCCATGACGACACGCACACGTCCGCACCGCGCTCCATCGCATCGCCGAGGTAGGCACCCCAGTCCAGCGCCATGATCGCCACGTCCACCGGCGCGTGGCCGACGGCAGGAATCACGCCCAGCCCGCCGGCGCCGCGGAACACGATCGGTCGCACGTAGGCCGAGCGCATCTGGTTGACCCGGATCAGTTCCAGGCAGGCGGCATTGATCTCGTCCTCGCTGTAGCCGATCTCGATCTCGTAGACGCGAGCGGACTCGAACAACCGGCGAGTGTGCTCGGCCAAACGGAAATAGGCAGGGCCTTGCGGCGTGGCGTAGACGCGCTCGCCCTCGAACACCGAGGAGCCGTAGTGCAGGGCATGCGTGCTGACGTGGACGGTGGCGTCGGCCCAGGCTTTGATCTGGCCGTTGTGCCACAGGAAGGGCGTGCTCATTCGTGACTCCTCGGTGTTACAGATGGGCGATCGCCACCGGCGTGGCGGCCGGTGTCTGTCGCTCGATACGGTTGACGATGGCCAGCGCCGCCAGTGCGGTGGCCTCGACGATGTCGGTGCTGAGGCCATGTCCGCGCCAGTCGCGCTTGGCGTGGCGCGCGGTCAGCAGGGCGTGGCCCTGGGCGTCGCCGCCCTCGCTGACCGCGCGCACGTTGAAGTCGGTCAGCTCCAGATCGTTGCCGGTGGCGCGCTCGATCGCGCGCAGCACGGCATCCACCGGGCCGTCGCCGATCGCCGCCTCAGCGGCCTCGCGACCATCGTCGTGGGCCAGCTTCACCGAGGCCGCGGCGCCGCCCAGATGGGTGGCGGTGTTGAGCTGGATCAGGCGCCATGGCCCGGTGGCGTCGGGATCCTGACCCAGCGCGATCGCTTCCAGGTCCTCGTCGTGGATCTCGCGTTTCTTGTCGGCCAGGGTCTTGAAGCGGGCGAAGATCGCGTCCATCGCCGCCTCGTCCGGTGTGTGTCCCAGCACCTGCAGACGCTGGCGCAGCGCGGCGCGGCCGGAGTGCTTGCCCAGCACCAGCCGCGTTTCGGCGATGCCGACGTCCTGCGGCCGCATGATCTCGTAGGTGCCACGGTGCTTGAGCATGCCGTGCTGGTGGATGCCGGCCTCGTGCGCGAAGGCGTTGTCGCCGACGATCGCCTTGTTGCGCTGGACCGGCTGAGTGGTCAGCTGGCTCAGCAGACGCGAGGTGGGAAACAGCTTGCGGGTATCGATGCGGGTATCGACGCCGAAATGCGGCGCGCGCACCTTCAGCGCCATCACGATTTCTTCCAGTGCCGCGTTGCCCGCGCGCTCGCCAATGCCGTTGATAGTGCATTCGACCTGGCGCGCGCCCGCGCTCACTGCCGCCAGGCTGTTGGCCACCGCCATGCCCAGGTCGTCGTGGCAGTGGCTGGAGAAGATCACCTTCTCCGCGCCCTTCACGTGGCGGCGCAGGTACTCGAACAGTTCGATGATTTCCGACGGCGTGGTGTAGCCCACGGTGTCTGGCGCATTCAGCGTGGTGGCACCGGCGGCTACCGCTGCGCTGAATACTTCGACCAGGAATTCGGGTTCGGTGCGCAGCGCGTCCTCGGCCGAGAACTCCACCTCGTGACACAGGCTCAGCGCCCGCTGCACTCCGGCTACCGCGGTGTCCAGCACCTGCGCCTTGCTCATGCCCAGCTTGTGCTCGCGGTGCAGTGGACTGGTCGACAGGAACACGTGGATGCGCGAATGCCGGGCCGCCTCCAGCGCGCGGCCGGCGGCGTCGATGTCGCCGCTCTGGCAGCGGGCGAGGCCGCACACGGTGGTGGTCTTCAGTGAGCGTGAAATCTCGGCCACCGCGGCGAAATCATCCGGCGAGGCCTGCGGAAAACCCGCCTCGAGGATGTCCACGCCCAGCGCCTCCAGTGCCTGCGCCATCCGCAGCTTGGCGCGCCGGTCCATCGAGAAGCCGGGCGCCTGCTCGCCGTCGCGCAGGGTGGTGTCGAAAATGCGCACGCGCCCGGCCGCTACGCTGGCCTCGTCATGGTTGGCAGGATTTATGGGGTTCATCGTATGGCTCCGTTGGCGCTTGGTAGGGGCAACAAAAAAACCCCGCTCCGTTTCCGGTGCGGGGTTTTTTGGGAGTCTTCAGGTTTTTCTATCTACCTGGACACATGCCCTCAGCCCGCACCTCCGTTGATAATGAGGAGTACGAGTACAAGCGGAAGGAGGAACGTGCCGGTCACCGGAAGCAGACCGCCGACCGTCGGGGGACGGTAGGACTCGGCGGTGCTGCGGTGGCTGTTGCGCTGCGACATGAACCGACCTTAAGGCAGTTTGCGCGGTCACGTCAACAGTTTCATCTGTAATCTGTTTATCGGCGTGGTTCGGACGTCCAGATGTCCGTTTGAAAAAG
>JAPHUU010000293.1 GCA_026193555.1 Rhodanobacter sp. | reverse complement strand
GCTGCTGATCGGTTTCGCGATCATGGACGGTTTCGATTTCGGGGTCGCTGGCCTGCTCAAGATCCTCGGTCGCGACAATGAGGAACGGCTGGTGCTGCTGGAGGGCATCGAGCCGACATGGGATGGTAACCAGACCTGGTTCATCCTCGGCGGCGGCGCGACATTCGCCGCGTTTCCGTTGCTCTATGCGGTGTCGTTTTCCGGCATGTACCTGGCGATTTTCCTGGTGCTTCTGGCCTTCATCCTGCGCCCGGTCGGCTTCAATTTCCGCGGCAAGATCCATGACCCGCGCTGGGCCAGCGCGTGGGACTGGGTGCTGGTGGCTTCGGGCCTCGTGGTCATGCTCATTTCCGGGGTCGCGTTCGGCAACCTGTTCCTCGGCCTGCCGTTCTATTTCGACGGCGACCTGCGGATGACCTGGCAGGGTGGCCTGCTCGATCTGCTGCACCCGTTTGCCCTGCTCGCCGGGCTGGTGTCGCTGGCGATGCTGCTGGCGCATGGCGCCTGCTGGGCGGCGCTCAAGGCCGACCATCTGATTGCGGCGCGAGCGGTCAGGGTGGCACGCTGGATGACGCTGTCCTACGCCGTGCTTTACCTGCTCGCGGGCATCTGGCTGGCCTACGGCATTCCCGGTTACGCCATCACGGGTGCCGCGGCCAGCGAAGCGGTGTCCAATCCGCTGTACAAGCAGGTGGCACAGGGCGGCAGCTGGTTTGCCAGCTACGGGCAATATCCGTGGTTCTGGATCGCGCCGGTACTGGCCCTGACCTCGGCGGTGGCGGTGCAACTGCTGATTGCCCGGCGCAGCGTCGCCAGCTTCATCGCCAGCAGCCTGATGGTCGGCGGCACGATTGCCTCGGCCGGGTTCGCACTGTTCCCGTTTCTGATGCCGTCCAGCCTCGACCCGCGATCCAGCCTGACCCTGTGGGATGCCTCCTCCAGTCGTGGCACCCTGCAATTGATGCTGGTGGCGACGGTGATTTTCCTGCCCATCATCCTGCTCTACACCGGCTGGGTGTACCGGGTGATGCGCGGAAGAGTCACCCTGGAACAGATACGCAAGGCGCACGGCGGCTATTGAATCGCGACCGAGGTCGCTTCCACACCAACACGAGGGCAGTCGGCATGTGGTATTTCTCATGGATTCTTGGACTGGGGCTGGCCTGCGCCTTCGCCATCCTCAATGCAATGTGGTACGAGGTGCACGCCACCGACGAGGTTCATCGGCGGCTCACCGATGCCGAAATACCGGACGAGCTGAGCTAGTGTGGTGTTGCACGCTTGGCGGCCCTTTCAGCGAGCGACGAAGGGGCCCGCTGCGGCGGGGTGTCCACGCCGGAAGGGTGGGCCCCTTTCAAGTGGACGCACTGCTGCAGCGGGCCCCTTCGTCACTCGCCCGAAGGGAGCTTCGCTCAGGCGCCAGGACCGCGTTGCTGCACTTGCCAAGGGAACCACCCTTGGCCGCGAGCAGCGCCTTGCCCTGACACCTGAGCGAAGCTCTGAATGGGTCGCCAAGCATGCAACACCACACTAGCGCTCACCGTGCGGCGAGCAACGCCTCGATCACTTCCGCGTCCTTCGGCATCGCAGCGGTAAGCACTTCGTTGCCATCGCGGGTCACCGCCACGTCGTCTTCTATGCGGATGCCGATGCCACGCCAGCGCTCGGCCACCGAGCGGTCGTCCGGCGCCACATACAGGCCCGGCTCCACTGTCAGCACCATGTCGGGTTCGAGCAGCCGCGATTCGCCGTCGATCCGGTAATCACCCACATCGTGCACATCCAGCCCCAGCCAGTGACCGGTCTTGGCCGGAAAGAAGCGCTGGTAACTGCCCTCGGCAACCGCCGTCTCCGCATCGCCCCTGAGCAGGCCGAGCCGGCACAGGCCTTCGGTCAGCACCCGCACCGCCGCCGTATGCGCCGCGCTGAATGGCCGACCCGGCCGCACTTCGTCGATAGCCGCCTGCTGTGCGGCCAGCACCACTTCATAAAGCGCACGCTGCTCGCGGCTGTATCGGCCATCGACCGGAAACGTGCGGCAGATGTCGGACGCATAGCAGTCCACCTCGGCGCCGACGTCGATCAGCAGCAAATCGCCCGCGCGCAGCGGCGCGCGATTGCTCTGGTAATGCATCACGCAGGCATTCGCGCCACCGGCGACGGTGGGAGCAAATGCCGGCACGGCGCCACGGCTGCGTATCACGCTCAGCACTTCGGCCTCAATCTCGTATTCATGGCGATCCGGCCGTGTCACCCGCAACGCGGCCAGCTGCGCCTCCACCGCTATTGCCGCCGAGGCGCGCATCAGCTTCAACTCGGCGCGGGATTTGAACAGCCGCAGATCGTGCAGCAGATGGGCGAGCGCGACGAACTCCTTCGGCACCACACCGCCGCCACGCAACTGGCGCAGTCGGCGTACCCAGCCGAGCAATTGCGCATCGAATTCCGGTTCACGGCCGAAATGGCAGTAGACGCGACCGCGCCCCTCGATCATGCCGGGCAGGATGTCGTCGATGTCATCGATCGGAAACGCATCGTCCATGCCGTAGTCGGTCACCGCCTGCTCGGTGCCGATCAAGCGGCCATGCCAGCGCTCGCGTGCGGAATCGCGCTCCCGACAGAACAGCACCGCCTCGCCATGCTGGCGCCCGGGCAGCAGGGCCAGCACCGCGTCGGATTCGGGAAAACCGGCCAGATAATGGAGATCCGAATCCTGCCGATAGGGCCATGCCGCATCGGCGTTGCGCATGCGCTCAGGTGCCGCGGCAACCAGCACCACCGCATCGTCACCTGCCATGTGCATCAGCTGGCGGCGGCGGCGGGCGTATTCCTCTGGCGCGATGGCCAGCGATGCCGATCCGGGGGAACCCAAGATCAATGGATCCTGCCGCTGGCCGGTGCGCCGTGCGCGGTGCATTCGGTATGCAGCAACATCACACCGATCCGCACGAACTCCTGCACCTCGATCAATGCATCCTCGTCTTCATCCTCGTCGCCAAAATCGAACGACGAACCGGCGATCGTTGCAACATCGCGCAGGATCTCCTGCGCCTCGTCGGAAAGCTGGGCGTGCGCCGCGGTGCCGGCGAGGCCAAAGCCCCCCAGAAAACCGCGACACCAGTCGACCATGGCCTCGGCACGCTCCGTCAGGGGACGGTCGTCTTCGGGTAGCAGCGGCTCGAAGCCGAGTTCGGGATCGGCCAATTCGGATTCGCATTGTCGGGCGAGACGGTCCAGCAAAGTCCGATCCTCTTGCGTCGGCGCGCTCATGTCATCTTCGAGCTGCAATGCGGCCAACACCGACGTGCCCCGCAGCGAGCCGCCACCGGCCAGATAGCCACATAGCGAACCATGCAGTTCGCTGGCCTCAGTGCCCAGTCGCAGGCGCATGATCAGCGCGTCGATATCGTCATGGCCTACAAGCCCGCTAGCCGTCATGGCGCTGTTCCCGTGGATGGATGGCTGACAGTTTAATGCACCCGCCGGATCTTCCCCCGGTCGCGCGGCGAGGGCCGCTGTTTTCCGTTGGCGTCCTGTTATAGTTTCGCGCATGAGTACGCCTGACCACGATCAGCCCGATCCTGTCCGCCAAGAGTTGGCCGCTCTGGGGCAGCAGCTCGATCTACTGCTCGAGAAGGTGCGTCGACTCACCGAAGAGAATCGCAGTCTGCGCCACAGCCAGGAGCAACTCTCTGGCGAACGCGCCAGCTTGCTGGAACGCAACGAGCAGGCACGCAGTCGCGTCGAGGCGATGATCCAGCGGTTGAAATCGCTTGAAAGCAACGGTTGAGAGCATCCTCCATGAGCAGCAGTGAACCGGTCGCGCTGCGACTGATCGACCGCGAATTCCTTATTGCCTGCGCGCCCGAGGAACGTGAGGGCCTGCTTGAAGCGGCCGGATTCCTCGATCGGAAGATGCGCGAATTGCGCGCCAATGCCAGGGCACCCAGCTTCGAACGGCTGTCCGTGTTGACGGCCATCAGCGTCACCCATGAATTGTTGACCCTGCGCAAGCAACACGACGGTCAGGCACATCGCGTCAGCGATAGCCTGGCGGCCTTGCGCCAGAAGCTCGATGCTGCGCTTGACGATGATCTCCCCAAGCGCTGAGATCGCCGCCTCGGATGAACCGGGATGGTCTGCTGTCGGTGGCGCATTTGCCGGCAAACGCCTAAAATAAAAACCGGCGTTTACTGCGATGTGCGCCAGCACACTCTTACATTTGCCTTGTTCCTAATTACGGCCCCGGGTCAGCTCAACATCGGCTGTTGTGCATGTCCGCCACGTGCGGAAAGCCTTGAGGCCATGTAGCTCTCCCACCTGATCCATCTTGGATCAAGGTCGTTTGGTGGGCAGCGGCATCGCGGTTTACGCCACCTCATTCCCACCCGCACGCCGGCCGTTCCATGGCGCTCGGGATAGACCGCTGGCAGCGACGTCCTTCGGGCGCACTTTCGACTGGAGATCCGCGACACGTGGACGCCACCGCCCAACGCCGCGAGCTTCGCCGGAAGCTGGCCGAGCGCCGCCGCAGTCTGACGCCGCCCGAGCGCATGAGCGCCGCGCAGGGCGTGCGGCGCAGCCTCGATCAGCTCCCCGAATACCTCACCGACAGCCGTGTGGCCGGCTACTGGGCGAGCGATGGCGAGCTTCCGCTCAACCTGGTGATTCCGCCGCTGATCGCCCGCGGTCAGCAGTTCCTGCTGCCGGTCATCGATCAGGAACAACACCTCCGCTTCGCGCCATGGCACATCGGCGACGAGGTAGCACCGAACCGATACGGCATTCCCGAGCCGGTGGCGCCGAGCGAGCTGCTCGAGCCATTCCAGCTCGACCTGGTCTTCGTGCCGTTGCTGGGGTTCGACCGCGGTGGCCACCGGCTGGGTCAGGGCGGCGGCTACTACGACCGCAGCTTTGCCTTTCTGCAGGATCAGGCGCGCCCGACCGAGCCGCTGCTGGTAGGCATAGCCTATGCGTTCCAGGAATTGCCGCACATCTCGGCGGCCGCATGGGATGTCAGGCTCGACTTCGTTGCCACGGAACACGAACTGATCGAATGCGGTTCGACCGATCACGACCATGAGGCCAAGGCATGAGCTCGGACGCGATGAATTACTGGCTGATGAAATCCGAACCCGAGGCGTTCTCGATCGACGACCTCAAACGCAAGCGAAGCGAGGCATGGGATGGCGTGCGCAACTACCAGGCGCGCAACTTCATGCGCGACGGCATGCGCCCCGGCGACCGCATCTTCTTCTATCACTCCAACTGCCCCACACCCGGTATCGTGGGCATCGCCGAGGTGGCCACGGATGCCTATCCCGACCCCACCCAGTTCGATCCGGGCAGCCACTATTTCGATCCAGGCAGTTCACGCGACAACCCGCGCTGGATGCTGGTCGACGTGAAGTTCGTCAGGAAACTCAAACGCACCATCAGCCTGGACGAACTCAAGGGCCACGACGCATTGCTTGCGATGCCCCTGCTGCGCAAGGGCAACCGGCTCTCGGTGATGCCCGTCGGCGCAGCTGACTGGCAATACATCCTGGCCCTCGAATGAAATGCCCTTCCCCTGAGCGGGAGGACCGGGGTGGGAGGCGAGTACTCGCCCCGCAGTCGACCGCCCCGCATAATGCAGCTTCCAAGTCAGCACAGGATCCCCATGAGCAATGCCAATGAAAAGCGCCTCGCTGGCGAAAGTGCCATCCGCTACGTCGAGAACGGTGACATTGTCGGCGTCGGCACCGGCTCCACGGTGGCTTTTTTCATCGACGCACTGGCGGACCTGCGTGACCGCATCCAGGGCGCGGTCTCGAGTTCAGAGCAATCCACCGCCCAGCTGAAGAAACTCGCCATCCCGGTACTCGACCTCAATTCCGCCGGCCCGTTGTCGGTCTACATTGATGGCGCCGATGAATGTGACCCGTTCAAGCGCCTGATCAAGGGTGGCGGGGCCGCCCTTACTCGCGAGAAGATCGTTGCCGCCGCGAGCGAAAAGTTCATCTGCATCATCGATTCCAGCAAGCGGGTGGATCTGCTCGGCAAGTTCCCGCTGCCGATCGAGGTAATCCCGATGGCGCGCAGCTTCATCGGACGCGAGATCGTCAAGCGCGGCGGGCAGCCGGTGTGGCGCGATGGCGTGATAACCGACAACGGCAACTGGATCATCGACGTGCACGGCTGGCAGATCACCGACCCGGTGGCACTGGAGAGCGAGCTCAACCAGCTGCCGGGCATCGTCACCGTCGGCCTGTTCGCCCGCCGCCCGGCCGATGTGGTGCTGGTTGGCGACCAGGTCCTGTAGAACCCGCCACCAGGAACGTGCCGACCGACGCCCGGTCGGCACACCTCGGCACCGCCGCACCGGATCGATGTGGCAGATCGCGTGTGACTTAACCAGTGGTCAGTCAGCTGGTTGACCAGCCTGGGCTTCGGAGGAACCGGCAGATACGAAAAAGCCCGCCAATGGCGGGCTTTTGATCGTTCTACCCCGTGACTGCGGGCACTCGGATCTGGGTGTGGCAGCCCCGGATGGATTCGAACCACCGATGCCTGAGTCAGAGTCAGGTGCCTTACCGCTTGGCTACGGGGCTATAAAGCTGATTTTAGCGCTTGGAGAACTGGGTCGCGCGACGTGCCTTGTGCAGACCGACCTTCTTGCGCTCGACTTCGCGGGCGTCCCGGGTCACGAAACCGGCCTTGCGCAGCGGCGACTTCAGGGTTTCGTCGTATTCGATCAGCGCGCGGGCGATGCCCAGGCGGATCGCTCCGGCCTGGCCGGTGATGCCGCCGCCAGCGACGGTGACCATCACGTCGAACTTTTCGGTGTTATCGGTCAGCTCGAGCGGCTGGCGCACGATCATGCACGAGGTCTCGCGACCGAAAAACGCCTCAAGCGTCTTGCCGTTGACGACGATGTCGCCCTTGCCCTTGCGCAGGAACACGCGGGCGGCGGAGGTTTTGCGGCGGCCGGTGCCGTAATTCTGCTGGATCGTCATGATGGTTCCTTAGAGTTCCAGCGCCTGCGGCTGCTGAGCGGTATGCGGATGTTCGGCGCCACCGTAAACCTTGAGCTTGCGATACATCTCGCGACCCAGCGGGTTCTTCGGCAGCATGCCCTTGACGGCGATCTCGATCACGCGCTCCGGGTAGGTTGCCAGCAGGTCCTTCAGACTGGTGGTCTTCAGATTGCCGATGTAACCGGTGAAGCGGTGATACTTCTTGTCGTCCAGCTTTTTCCCGGTGACAGCCACCTTCTGCGCGTTGATCACCACGATATAATCGCCGGTGTCGCAATGCGGGGTGTATTCCGGCTTGTGCTTGCCGCGCAGACGACGTGCGATTTCAGTCGACAGGCGACCGAGCGTCTTGTTCGTGGCATCGACCACGAACCAGTCGCGCTTGACGTTGTCTGCATTGGCGCTAAACGTTTTCATTTCAAATACCTGGTATGCCGCCATCAGGCGGTACGCGTCATCGGTGGATCAAAGGCGCGAGATGATAGCGGAGCTCTCATCTGCGGCGCAAGCCCACCGACCGGCGGGCTGTGAGCTGGCAATGATAGCATGATGGACATGCCGCTTGAAAAGACCCCCCACAGCACCCCAAGTGGCCGCATTGCCGATCTGGCTGATCAATGCGTGCAATGCGGGCTGTGCCTGCCGGTTTGCCCCACTTATGCGCTGGATAGGAACGAGGCAGAATCGCCGCGCGGACGCATTGCCATCGCCTCGGCGCTGGCCCGTGGTCTGGCCGACCCCGCTGCCGGCCTGCGCGAGCACTTGGATCACTGCCTGGGCTGCCTGAATTGCGAGAAGGTCTGTCCCGCGCACGTACAGTACGGTGAACTGCTGATCGCGACCCGTGCCTCGCTGGGGCCATCGCCGCAACGACCGAAGCATTTGCTGGGCCTGATCAAGCGACCGGCGTGGATGCGCCTCCTGCGCTGGTTCGGCCGCTGGCTGGCGCTGCCTCGCTGGAAAGATCTCCTGATCCGTCGATTGCCCACCGCTTCGCCCTGGCGCGCCGCTCTGCGTACCATGCCCGTCGCCGCCCCGGCGATGCGCGTCAGGACTGACGAGACGCACGCCGAGGGGCCCTGCGTCGCGCTGTTTCCGGGTTGCGTGGCAAGCGTCGACGATGCCGAGGCACAGCAGGCGGCAGTGGCTTTGCTGCAGGCCGCAGGGTTCCAGGTGAGTGTGCTGCCCGCATTCTGCTGTGGCGCGATGGATCTGCATGGCGGTGCAACGAAGGGAGCCGAGCGGGCCGCCCGCAAAGTGCAAAAGGCGTGGCTTGCCAGCGGCGCCACCCGGTTGCTGTCGGTGACGCCCGGCTGTCTCGGCACGCTTCGACGCGCCCTTCCGGACGTCAGCGTGATGGATCCGCTGGAGCTGCTGGCGCCACATGCCGAGGCCATGCGATTCCGCCCGCTGGCCCGACGCGTGGCGCTGCACCTGCCCTGCACGCAGCTGAACGTGGCTGGCAGTGCGGGGGCGCTGTTGCAGCTATTGCACCGCGTGCCCCAGCTGGATGTCGTACCGCTGCCACCACCCGCGTCCTGCTGTGGCGCCGCCGGCAGCCATCTGCTGGAATACCCGGAGCGCGCCGCGCAACTTCGCGACCGGATGCTGCGACAACTGGGCGCGCTTGAACCGCATTTGCTGTTGTCCTCGAACATCGGTTGCCGCCTGCATCTGGGCGCCGGCATCCGGGATCAGGGCCTGCAGTGGCGGCACTTGCACCCGCTGACCCTGCTGGCCCAGCAACTTGAACACGCTTGATCAAACCGGAGTCCCCATGAATGTCCGCACATTGACCCCGCTCGACCGCCTGCTGGCCGGGTGCGAACGCGCCATGGAGGCGATCGCCGGTACCCCCGCATCGAACCGAGTTTCGCCCGCGCTGGGCCTGGATGACGCTGACATGGACGACACCGAGCGGCGTCACGCCGCCGGCCTGATGCGGGTCAATCACACCGGCGAGGTGTGCGCCCAAGCCCTGTATTTCGGTCAGGCGGCACTGGCTCGAAGCGCGGAGAATCGCGAACACCTGCTGCATGCCGCTGCCGAGGAAACCGATCACCTGGCCTGGTGCGCCACTCGCCTGCAGGATCTGGATAGCCGACCCAGCCTGCTCAACCCGCTGTGGTATCTGGGCAGTTACCTGATCGGCGCCACGGCTGCCCTGGCAGGGGACCCGATCAGCCTGGGATTTGTGATGGAAACCGAACACCAGGTGGAAGCCCATCTCGCCGAACATATTCAACGGCTGCCTGCGCAGGACCAGCGCTCACGTGCCGTGCTGAAGCAGATGCAGTCCGACGAAGTGCGCCACGCGCAGGCGGCGCAGCAACGCGGCGGCATCAAGTTGCCGTTTCCGCTGCCGAAGCTGATGCATTTCAGCTCGATGCTGATGAAAACCGTGGCCTATCGCATTTGAGGCTGCCGAGTGCGTACGCTGCCCACCGCATTCAAACCGGCGGCACATGCCCCCCTCTCCTGCCAATCCTCCCGACCCACGAAAAAGCCCGCCTTGCGGCGGGCTTTTCGATCACATCAGATTGCGACCGTGGAATAGTTCCTCTATCTCCCTGCGCAGCAGCGACTCGATGCGCTGACGATCCTTGAACGACAGGTCGTCGGCCTGGGACTCGAACAGGTAAGTGTCGAGGTCGAAGTCCTTGATGTGCATCTTCGTGTGGAACATGTTTTCCTGGTACACGTTGACGTCGAACATCTCGTACTTCTGGCGGATGTGCTTGGCCAGGTAGTCCTGCACCGAATTGATCTTGTGGTCGATGAAGTGCTTCTTGCCCTTCACGTCGCGGGTGAAACCGCGCACCCGATAGTCACAGACCACGATGTCCGACTCGAAGCTGTCGATCAGGTAGTTCAACGCCTTCAACGGCGAGATCACGCCACAGGTAGCCACGTCGATATCGGCGCGGAACGTCGCGATGCCATTGTGCGGGTGCGTTTCCGGGTAGGTATGGACGGTGATGTGACTCTTGTCCAGGTGTGTCACCACCGCACCGGAAATGGTGTCGCGTCCGAGCTTCTCCAGCACCGGCTCCTCGGAGATCAACATGGTCACCGAGGCACCCTGCGGGTCATAGTCCTGGCGCGCGATGTTGAGGATGTTGGCGCCGATGATCTCGGCCACGTCGGTGAGGATCTGAGTCAGGCGATCGGCATCGTATTGCTCATCGATGTACTCGATGTAACGTCCACGCTGCTCCTCGGACACCGCATAGCAGATGTCGTAGATGTTGAAGCTCAACGCCTTGGTCAGGTTGTTGAAACCCTGAAGACGCAGACGGGGAAGTGGTTTTACCAAGGCGACTCTCCATGACCGATCAAGGCCAGCAGGTAGAGGCGGGTTAGCGACAAGGGTCCCCGCTGAATGGTGTGGCGCGCAGGCAACAAGCTTCCGCGACCCTTGTGACCGGCACGCGACAACCTCGTCGCCGCCGAAAGACCGCCAAGTATGCGGCAAAATCGTGGAAAACTGAACCAGCGTCAACGGCGCAGGTTTGCCATAATGCGGCATACGCAGCGTGACAAGTGATTCGCACGCGGCAACCTCGGTGATCGCTGTTGAAAACTGCCGGATTCAGGAGTCATCGTGTCGCAACCACTCAAATACCAGCTGCAACAGGCCTTCGAGCGCTCCCAGGCTCCACTGAACTTCGCGCCGGATCCCGCGTCGATGGAGCGCTTCCTGGCACTGTGCCATCGCCGCCGCTATCCCGGCAAGACCGCAATCATCCGCCCCGGCGACCCCGCCAATACGCTGTATTACGTGGTCGAGGGCTCGCTGGCGGTGTGCACCGAGGATGAGCAGGGACGGGAGCTGATTCTGGCCTACATCAGCCGCGGCCAGTTCATCGGCGAGATGGGCCTGTTCGTCGAGCAGGCCCAGCGCGAATCAATGGTGCGTACCCGCACACCCTGCGAGATGGCGGAGATCAGCTACGAGCGTCTGTTCCAGCTGATGGAAGGGCAGCTGCGCGAGGAATGCCCGAAGATCCTGTTCGCGATCGGCGCCCAGCTCACCAACCGTCTGCTGCGTACCTCGCGTCAGGTCAGCCGGATGGCCTTCATGGACGTCACCAACCGCATTTCACGGACCCTGCTGGATCTTTGCCAGGAGCCTGATGCAATGACCCACCCGGATGGCACCCAGATCCGCATCTCGCGACAGGAGGTGAGCCGCATCGTGGGCTGCTCGCGCGAAATGGTCGGTCGCGTGCTCAAACAGCTCGAGGAACAGGGCATGATCAACGTCTCGGGCAAGACCATCGTGGTACTCGGCACCCGCTAGTTCTTTCGCCCGGCACCTTTTCGCGGCGGCGCAGCCGCCCCTGTCGGCGTGTAGATCATGTAGACGTCGGCACGCTGATAGTGCGAACCATCGCGAACCGCAGGTTGGAGAACAAATCCTGCGCGCTCGTACATGTGCAATGCCGGCGTGAGACGGCTGCTGGACTCCAGGAACAAGGTCTGACCGCCGCGCCGATGGAACTCGGCGATCGCCGCATCCAGCAACCGGCGCCCGATGCCCATGCCTTGAAATGCCTCATTCACCGCCATCTTGGACAACTCGAACAGATCCGCCGATTCGTATAGCAGCGCACATGTCCCGATCACCTCGCCTTCAAGCATGGCGAAGAAGATCGCGCCGCCCGGCTCCAGCACTCGATGTTCCGGGTCGCGCAGCACCTGCTCGTCGAGCGGCTCGATCACGAAATATTTCTTCAGCCACGCCGCATTGAGCTCGTAGAAGTATTCCCGCAGGCGTGGCTCGAACGGCACGATCTCGACCCTCGACTGGGTCAGTACGGCATGCCTGTCCAGGATCTTTCCGACCAGCGGCTGCGCATCCAGCGCCTGCTCGCAGTCATGCAGGGCCTGCAGCAGGCGGCTTTGCGGCCCGAGGGAATCCTGCATGCCCTGCCTTATCGCGACCCACACCGGACCCAGCTTCTCCAGCGACTTCGCGCCCTGGTCCGTCAGCGAGAGCAGGCACCGCCGGCCATCGGCCGGATCGTCGCGTCGCAGCAACAGGCCCGCTCGCACCAGCTTGTTGGCCAGCTGGCTGACCGCCGAATGTGTCTGCCCGATGGCCTCGGCCATTTCGGTGACGGTCGTCGGCCCGTGTTCCCACAAAAACCGCATCACGGGAAACCAGCGCGACTCGATTCCGGCGCCGCAGCTGCGATACACCTCGTCGACCGCGGCATAGAAGCGATCACTGAGTGCCTTCAGCCGACTACCGAATGCCAGCTCGGTCAGCGATGAGAGATACATGGGTGATTCCATCAATTATGTAAGCGCTAACATAATAAATGCGATGACCGTCTGCAAGCCATGCTTTTGCGAGCGCCCACGACAGACAATGGCTGCCGACGAACAGGATGGGAGACGACAAATGGCACGATCGCGGACGGAATCAGAACCAGTCGACACGGGTGATCACCCGACCCAGCTCCCTTTCCACCTTTTTGCAGAGTTTCGGGGTCCCATTCACCAGCACCGCCTCGACTGCGGCCTTCAGCATCGGAATGTCGTGCAGTGAATCACCATAGGCCAGTCGCCAGGCACTGACGCCGTGCGCGTGCAGCGCCTGCAGCTTGCGCACGCCCACATTGTGATGGCGCACGCGCATACCGAACCACCCCGGCCGCAACTGTGAGGCAAGGACTTCGAGGTTGGTCAGTCCCAGCTGCTGCAGGATGCCGCTCACCAGCAGCTGCTCGCAGCCGGTCACCACGATTACCCGGTCGCCCGCCGCCTGGTGCCGACGCAGCGCATGCAGCCCGTCGCGGCAAAACTGACGCGGCCGACGCGCCAGATCGGCGGCAAACCGGGCCGCCGTTGCCTGATAACGCTTTTCGCCCACACCCAGCAGCGCGATGCGCACCATCGTTCGCATCGGCAATCGGCGTGAGAACGGCCATTGCGCCAGCAGCAGCGGGGCACAGAGCACGGCCAGCAGCATGCGCCACGGCGAACGGCGATAGCGCTCGCGCACGAACAGATGGAACGCATCCCCGTGAATCAGCACGCCATCGAAATCGAACAGCACGACGCGCGGCACTGCCTGCCCCACCACGGCATTCGCCGCCGCTGCCGGCGACAACTCGTCATCCGCCACCGACGTGCCTGTCACGACCCTGCGAACAACCGTCGCAGCTCGCTCCCCGGATCCTCGGCGCGCATGAACGCCTCGCCCACCAGAAAGGCCTGGATGCCGCCCTCGCGCAACCGTGCCACATCTTCGGGGGTGTGAATGCCCGACTCGGCCACCAGCACGCGGTCGTACTCCATCAGCTCCTGCAGCGCCAGCGAGGTTTCCAGCGATGTCTCGAAGCTGCGCAGGTTGCGATTGTTGACGCCGATCAGCGGCACCGGCAGCGCCAGTGCACGCTCCAGCTCCTCCGCGTCATGCACTTCGCACAGCACATCCAGATCGAGTTCCGCCGCCAGCAGGGACAGTTGCAGCAGCACGTCGTCGTCCAGCGCGGACACAATCAGCAGGATGCAGTCGGCGCCGATCGCACGAGCCTCGTACACCTGATACGGGTCGATGATGAAGTCCTTGCGCAGCAACGGCAGCGAACAGGCCGCACGGGCCTGCTGCAAAAATGCCTCGCTGCCCTGGAAAAAATCGCGGTCGGTAAGCACGGACAGGCAGGCCGCACCACCCGCCTCATAACTCCTGGCGATCGCGACCGGATCGAAATTCGCGCGGATCACCCCCTTGCTCGGGCTGGCCTTCTTGACCTCGGCGATCACGGCCGGCAGACCGGCAGCGATCTTCGCCTCGATCGCCGCCGCAAAACCTCGTGTATCGGGCAACCCCGCGATGCGCTCGGAGAGTGCGGCCAGCGGCAGCTTTGCCCGGCGCTCGGCAATCTCTTCCGCCTTGCGGGCAAGAATACGACTGAGGATGTCGGTCATGGCGTCTCACAATTCGATGAAAGCGCACATCCAGTGCACAGGGTGTCCCGCTCGCATGGCACCACAGAACCCACTCCACAGGACGGTCGTCAGGTGATCGTGGCCAGTCGCCGGGTGGCCGCCACGAACGCCAGCATTTTGGCATGCGCCGCGCCGCTGGCAATCGTTTCGCGCGCAAGGGCGATGCCCGCGTCGATGCGATCGACCACATCGGCTGCATACAGCGCCGCACCGGCATTCAGGCAGACGATGTCATGCGGAACACCCGCGCGCCCCTCCAGTACCTCCAGCAGCATCGCCTTCGACTCGGCCACACCCTCAACCCGCAGGTTGCGGCTGGAAGCCATCGCCAGACCGAAGTCCTCCGGCTCGATTTCGTATTCGCGCACCACGCCGTTGCGCAACTCCCCGACCAGGGTTGCTGCACCCAGCGATATTTCATCCATGCCATCCCGTCCCCATACCACCAGCGCGTGCTTCGCGCCGAGTGCCTGCAGCACCCGGATCTGGATGCCGACGAGATCGGGATGGAACACGCCCATCAGGATGTTCGGCGCATCGGCCGGGTTGGTCAGCGGGCCAAGGATATTGAACAGTGTGCGCACACCCATTTCCCGGCGCACCGGCGCCACCACCTTCATCGCCGGATGGTGGTTCGGCGCGAACATGAAACCGATGTCGGTTTCGGCCATGCACTGCGCTACCTGTGCCGGCGTCAGGTCGATCGATGCACCCAGCGCCTCCAGCACATCCGCACTACCCGACTTGGACGACACGCTGCGCCCTCCGTGCTTGGCCACCCGCGCGCCCGAGGCAGCAGCCACAAACATCGAGGCCGTGGAAATGTTGAAGCTGGACGCGCCATCACCGCCGGTGCCGACGATGTCCAGCAGGTGCCGTTTGTCGGTTGCATCGGTCGCGGTGGACGGTACCTTGGCCGACAACTCGCGCATCACCCGCGCCGCACCGGTGATCTCGCCTATCGTTTCCTTCTTCACCCGCAGGCCGGTGATGATCGCTGCAGTCATCAGCGGACTCACTTCACCGCGCATGATCTGGCGCATCAGCGCGATCATCTCGTCATGGAAGATCTCGCGATGCTCGATCGTGCGCTGCAGCGCTTGCTGCGGGGTGATGGTGATCTCGCCAAGCGGCTCCATCACGCCGCCAATCGCTGCAGAGGAAGACCAAGGAAATTGCGCAGCAGGTCATGGCCGTGCTGGGTCAGGATCGACTCGGGATGGAACTGCACTCCCTCCACCGCCAGCGTCCGGTGCCGCAGACCCATGATCTCGTCGATCGAACCGTCGGCGTTTTCCGTCCAGGCGGTGACTTCAAGGCAGTCCGGCAGCGAGGATTGCTCCACCACCAGCGAGTGATAGCGTGTCGCTTCGAACGGATCCGGCAGTGCGGCAAAAACGCCCTGCCCGCGATGACGTACCGGCGAGGTCTTGCCGTGCATGATCTGTTTTGCGCGGATCACCTTGCCACCGAAGGCCTGGCCGATCGCCTGATGTCCCAGGCACACCCCGAACACCGGGATCTGGCTGCCAAGCTCGCGCAGCACATCCAGCGACACACCCGCATCGTCGGGCGTACCGGGCCCCGGCGAGATCATGATGTGCGACGGTCGCAGCGCGCGGATGCCGGCGACGTCGATCGCATCGTTGCGTACCACCTGCACCTGCTGACCCAGCTCGCCCAGATACTGCACGAGGTTGAAGGTGAAGCTGTCGTAGTTGTCGATCATCAGGAGCATGGCTAGCCTTGCAGGCGTGGCGGCCCGGGGCCGTTGGCGAGCGGGCATTATAGCGAGCGCAGTGCGGGCCCGCCGGATCGCTGTCAACCCTGCGCATCGCATTCTTGTCGACCTTCGTTCTTCGTCTGGCTCTGCGACAACCGGCCCGTGCCGCCGACCGAGGTCACCCGCGGCCGGAAAATCATTGCCCACTTGCGGCGGGGATGTCGCCACTGGGGAATTAATCCCGGGCGGCCTGCCCGCGATCCCGATCCGGCCAGAATCGGATCGCGAGGGGAGAATCTCCGCGTGTTTCGCGCATCAATCGTCTTGGGCCCGGGCCGCCAGTTCCGCAGCCAGGGCGGCATAGACCTGATATTCGGGGGCTGCCGTCGAATCATCCGCCGGCGTGACCGGCTCGGCTGGCTTGGCGGCGGGCAGCGGAGGCTTTCCTGCCGCTTCGCGCCTGGCATGCCGCAACGCGGCAATTGCACGCAGGTTGCGTTCGATCTCGGTCATCGACATCGTGGAGAAGCGCTCATCCCTGTTGTCGAGCAGCCAGCTTCGCACCAGGCGCTGATCGACCGGGATACGCATGGCGTGCAAGGCATCGACCAGCTCTGTCGGCTGCAAGCCAGCCACTTCCCAGATCAGACGCCACAGCCAGTTCATGCGCTGCGGGTCAACCATCCGTTTTGCCGGGGGACGACTATAGGGTTGACGACTGAGATCAGGTGCACTCAAGGCGGCAGTTCCGCAATGTGAACGTGTTCTCCCCGATAGCGGCAGGGCGGTGCATATCTTGAATGATTGGGTCCGGGCAGAGCTCTACAGGCCCTTTGCAGCCTGCGCCACCGCGCGGAACAGCGCGCGCCCCTTGCTCATCGTTTCCTCCCACTCGGCGGCGGGATCGGAGTCGTAGACGATGCCGGCGCCCGCCTGCACATGCAGGCGACCGCCCTGGATCACCGCAGTGCGGATCGCGATCGCGGTATCGGCGTCGCCCCACCAGCCGATCCAGCCGATCGCGCCAGCGTAGATGTTGCGCTTGCACGGTTCCAGTTCCTGGATGATCTCCAGCGCGCGAATCTTCGGTGCACCAGAGAGCGTGCCGGCCGGAAACGTGGCCTTGAGCACGTCCATGTAGCTGAGGTTGGCCTTGGCCGTACCTTGTACCTGGGAGACGATATGCATCACGTGCGAGTAGCGCTCGACCACGAACGACTCGCTCACTTCGACGCTGCCGGTCTCGCTGATCCGGCCGATGTCGTTGCGGCCAAGGTCGATCAGCATCACGTGCTCGGCACGCTCCTTGGGATCGGCCAGCAGCTCGGTTTCCAGCGCCTGGTCTTCCTCGTCCGTGGCGCCGCGCCGGCGCGTACCGGCCAGCGGACGCACCACCACCTTGCCATCCTTGAGCCGCGCCAGGATCTCCGGCGACGAACCCACGATCTGGGTGGCGCCGAGGTCGAAGAAATACATGTACGGCGACGGATTCAGTGCGCGCAGCGCACGGTACACGTCGACCGGGCGCGCATGGAAACCGACGCTGAGCCGCTGCGACGGCACCACCTGGAAGATGTCACCGGCACGGATGTACTCCTTGGCGCGCTCGACCATCGCCTCGAACTCCTCCCTGGTGAAGGAGGACTTGAAGTCGCTCTCGTCCAGCGCGACCGACTGGGTCAGCTGCGGGTACGAGGCGCCGCCCTGACGCAGCCGGTAGACCAGCGCGTCGAGCCGTCGCTGCGCCGTGGCGTAGGCCTGCGGCTGCGACGGATCGGCATGCACGATGAGGTACAGCCGGCCCTTGAGGTTGTCGAATACCGCCACTTCCTCGGCCAGCATCAACAGCACGTCGGGCGTGCCCAGCTCGTCGGGGCGATCCCACTGCGCCAGCCGCGGCTCGATGTAGCCGATCGTCTCGAAACCGAAGTAGCCCACCAGACCACCGCTGAATGCGGGCAGCTGCGGCAACCGTGGCACGTCGTACTGCTGACGCAGCAGCTCGATCTCGGCCAGCGGGTCGTCCAGATGGCGGCGCTCGGTAACCTCGCCCGCATCCTCCACCTCCAGCTCATGGCCACGCAGGCGGTACACCCGCTTCGCCGGCAGGCCGATGATCGAGTACCGGCCCCAGGTGGCGCCGCCCTCGACCGACTCGAGCAGGAAGGTGTACGCGCCGTCAGCCAGTTTCAGGTACACCGACAGCGGGGTGTCGAGGTCGGAGAACACCTCGCGCACCAGCGGAATGCGCGTGTGGCCCTTGGCGGCCAGCGCGTCGAATTCGTCTCGGGAAATCACGTGTGGGATCCGGATGGCCAAACCATGGAAGCGGCCATTGTAGGGCAAGCTCGACCTCAGCCACCCAGCCGCGGTCGCGGCATGCCGCGCAATTGCAGGACAAACGCCACGCCACTGCCATCCTCGAGGTTGCGCGCGGCAGCCATCCCGCCATGGCGCTCGGCCACCAGTCGCACCACATAAAGGCCCAGACCCAGATGCGGCGCCTCGCCCGGCGTGGCCTTGTCGCGCAGGCTGACCAGCGAGTCGAACAACCGGCCCTGCATCGCTTCGGGCAACGGCGGCCCCTGGTTGGCCAGCTCGATCTCGACGCCGTCGTCGCCGGCACGCAGCACGAGCCGCAACCATCCCTGCTCCGGCGTGAACGACAACGCGTTGTCCAGCAGCTTGTCCAGCGCCTGGGCGACAAGCTCGGGCGCGCAGTGCACCTGCAGCGGGGCGTCCGGCAGCATGCATTCGAGTCGCCGTCTGCCGATCAGCGCCCGGTAGGCCTCCGCGCAACCCCGCACCACGTCGCGAAGATCGACGTCCTCCGGTTCGGCCGCGGAGATCGCGCGCTCCATCCGGCTCGCCTCGCTCATCGCGCGCACCAGCGCACCTAGCCGCGCCACGCCATCGCGGGCTCGCGCAAGATAGGGCTGTGCCTCGGGTGAGAGTTCGGCTTGCTCGAGGTTGTCCAGCGACGACTTGACGATCGCCAGCGGGGTGTTGAGCTCATGCGACAGCTTGGAGGCCAGCGTGTGCAGGTAGTCGGTGTAACTGCCGACCACCTCGAACAACCGCTCGAAGCTGCGTGCCAAGTCGCCGATCTCGTCCGGCGCATCGATCATCGGAAACCGGCCGCGCTCGAACACGCCGTCCAGACGGCCGTCGTTGAGCTGGGCGCGCTCGGCCGCATTGCGCAACCGGGCCAGACGAAGACTGAGCCGCGTGGCAAACGTCAGCAGGATGCCGCCAGCCACCAGCAATACGGCAAAACTGGTGAGCAGCAGTCCGAACAGCGCCCGGCTGGCCAGCAACGGTACGCTGCGGCTGGCCTGTTCCAGCAGCAGCACACCATCGACCCGACCTGCATGCTTGATCGGCACCGCCGCGGTCAGCACCACGCTGCCGCGCTCCTCGCCGCTGCGCCACACGCTCACCGGCCGACCGGCCAGCGCGTCGCCCACTTCGCGGGTATCCAGTCGTGGCACATCCTGCGACCACGGGTTTGCGTCCTCCAGTCGGGTTGCCAGCAGTGAGCGGTACACCATCGAGGCAAACCAGCCGGGCTGGCCGTCGGTGCCGGGTGCGGTATTCAGTCGTCCGCTGCGCGCCAGCAACCAGCCCTGTGCCGACAGCACCCGCGCCTGCACCCGATCCGGCGCCAGTTTTGCCAGCTCGCCGGAGAGCGTGGCTGAATACTGCAGCAGCGGCCGCGTATCGGCCGCCAGTGGATCGCCGCCGGTCGCTGCATCAAACACGCCGACGCCCAGCGTGCGAATCGGCGCGTTGCGCGGCAGCTGCAGTTCGACCCGATAGCCGCTGCCATCCTCCTGCCATTGTGCGTTCAGCACGTCGGGCAGGCCGCTCACCGGAGAATCGAGGGGTCGCGCGGTGAACGGTCCGGGCGCTGCGCTGGCGAGCAGGTAACGTCGCTGCCCGCCGTCATTGGCGAGGACCAGGATCAAGTGATCCGCCGCCAGCGCATTCACGTCATCGGCATCGGCACGGCTGCGCCGTGTATCGGAAATGTCGACATACAGGTACAGCCCATCGCTGTCCTCGGCCAGCAGCAGCTTGCCGCGCCGATCCAGTGACTGGCTCCAGGGTGTCAGTGGTGCCCAGTCATCGGCGTAACCATCCACGGTGATCGGGTTCGCCGCCTGCTGCACATACCAGCCCCTGCCCTGCTCCTGCGGCACCGCACCGGTCACCACCAGGCTGCGGGCCACCGCCCGAGCCGATGCCAGAAGGGCCTGCGCCTGACCATCGCGCAACAGCATCTCCATCTGCCGCACATACAGCCAGCCGGCGATCGGCAGGGCCAGCGTGCACAGCGCAACCAGCAGCAGTTTTCGGCGCAGGCTCATCGGCTGGAGACAGGCATCGTCACGAGCTGCGATCAACCGCCATGGGCGGATGCGTGCGTCGCCGGCGGCACGTCGCGCAGGTAGCGCGACGTCAGCACCACGCGCATGAAGTCATCCAGCAGGGCGCACCGCGAGGGATCGCCATCATCGAAGCTCACCGACCAGCTCAGGCGGACACCGCTCGCCTTGCCGGGATCGCACAGCACCACCACATCGTCGATGTGATCGCTGCCCTGATAGGTCGTGGCCTGGCAGGGCATGGTTCGGTGCCGCACGGTCAGTGGAGTGAGCTTCGCGGCCGGATCAAGCTGCCGGTAGCGCCTTCGGTCGGCCTGCACCTCGTCGGCCAGGTTGGTCAGTTTGCGCGACGTCACATTGAGCACGATCACCCGCTGCGGCTTGCCGCTCCATTCGCCCTGGTAGAGCACGGCATCGACACCGATCGCCCGCGCGTAGGTACAGCAGTCGCGGATCCAGCCGCTGGGTGCATCAACGGTCACCGCCCATGCCGGCGCGTCGCCATCGCGCGCACCGTGCGCCAGCGCGCCGCCGCCGGGTCCGCTGTCCGCGCCGCCGGCATGCGCCAGCACGGCCCAGGCGCCCAGCGCCAACACCGGCAGCAGGCGACGGATCAAGGCTTCCACCGGTAGCCCACGCCATGCACGGTCTCGATCGCATCGAACTCCGGCGCCACCGCGATGAACTTCTTGCGGATCCGTTTGATGTGCGAGGTGATGGTGGCATCGTCGACGACAAGTTCCGCCTCGCGCATCAGTTGATCGCGGTTCTTCACATGGCCGGGAAAGCGGATCAGGGTGTGCACCATCCAGAACTCGGTGACGGTCAGCGGTACCTCGGCGCCGTTCCAGCTGATCCGCATGCGCTCGGATTCCATTTTCAGCGGACCGTGTTCGATCACCGTCTCGCTGGAGGCTGGCGCCTTCAGCGATTCGATCCGCCGGAACAATGCGGCAATGCGCGCCGCCAGCTGGTGCAGGCTGGTGTCCTTGCTGAGGTAATCATCGGCACCCAGGCGCAGGCCGGAGATCACGTCGAAGTCGGAATCGTGTGCAGTGAGGAAGATCAGCGGCAGGGTCGACGATACCGCGCGCAGTTCGCGGCACAGGTCGAAGCCACCCTCCGGTTCGTCGCCGAGGCCGATGTCGATGATCACCAGCTCCGGCAGCCGCATCGCAAACGCACTGGATGCCTCCTGCCGCGAGCCGTAGCCGCGGGCGTCATAACCGAAACGGTTGAGCGCCTCGACATAGTTGGCGCGGATCAACGGCTCGTCTTCGACGATGGCAATACTGCGGCCCATGGCGCGCTCCTGTGTGGTGCATGCAGGGTGCTATGCGGACCGCCGGTGCGCAAGCCGTCCGGTGCACCTGCCCGCGTTTTGCCACAAGCCAGCGGCAAGACGGCCCGAAGCTGCCGGCGCCAGCGCCGCGGCCGGCTGTTTGATGGGAACCCTGCAGGACCCACGGAGCCCGATCATGCCCAAAACCCCCTTCCCCGAGCGCGACCCGAATGCCGAGCTGCGCGACTTCGAACCGCTGCGGATCACCCTGGCCCTGGGCGCCTTGCTGCTTGGCCTGATCCTCGGCATCCACTGAGGTGAACATGATGTTGAACTTCATTTTCGATCCCATGGACTGGGCTCCACTTGCCGTGGAAAGCGGCGTTGCGCCCGGCGCGAACGGAATCGCGTCGGGCGCGGGGCCCGATGAGCCCGATCCGGACTGGCAACCACTGTAGCCACCACCAGCCCCGTCGACCCCAGCCCCGTCGTTGACAGGCCCGGCCATCCTTCCCGCATCCGTCCGACACGGTGGCTGCTTGTCCCCTTTCGCGAGGGGACTCTTTTTTACCGGAAATCCTGTGCGGCGCTTTTTTTGCGCCCATTCACCTGCCGACGGGAACCAAACGGGATCAGGTGCGGTCTTCTATCTCGATTGGCAGCGTCTCCATTGCCGTGGAACGTGCCGGTGCGACAGCTGACCCTCCCTTGCAGCGGCCATATCGGCGCCAGTCGATTCTTGGTGTTCTCCTCACGTCGTCCGACGACGTTTATCCCGGCGCAGCTGCTCGCGGCGCCGGGATTTTTATGCGCGCAGCGCGCAGAGGCCGGCCGTTCGACCGAACAACTCGCGTATGCCGGCGAGGGCTCAGCCGATCGCCTTGCGCATGGCGGCGATCTCGGCGCGGTAGTCGGGGGCATGGAAGATCGCCGAACCGGCGACGAAGGTATCGGCCCCGGCCGCCGCGATCACGCCAATGTTTTCCGCGGTAACGCCGCCATCGACTTCCAGCCGAATCGCCCGGCCGCTGTCGTCGATCCGTTGCCGTGCCAGGCGCAGTTTATCCAGTGCACCCGGAATGAACTTCTGCCCGCCGAACCCCGGGTTGACCGACATGATCAGGATCAGGTCGAGCTTGTCCATCACGTAGTCGAGCCAGTCCAGTGGCGTGGCCGGATTGAACACCAGCCCGGCCTGGCAACCGGACTCCTTGATCAGTCCGAGCGTGCGGTCGATATGCTCGCTGGCTTCGGGGTGAAAGCTGATCAGGCTGGCGCCCGCCTTGGCAAAGTCCGGCACGATGCGGTCGACCGGCTTGACCATCAGATGCACGTCGATCGGCGCGGTGATGCCGTAGTTGCGCAGCGATTTCAACACCATCGGGCCCATCGTGAGATTCGGCACGTAGTGATTGTCCATCACGTCGAAATGCACCCAGTCAGCCCCGGCGGCCAGCGCAGCGGCGGTATCGTCACCCAGCCGCGCGAAATCGGCAGCAAGGATGGAGGGGGCGATCATCGGAGCTTGTTTGGACATGGTCTTCGACTCTTGGTAGGAGCGCACCCGGTGCGCGAACGCTCTGAATCATTGTTCCCGCAAGTTCCATCGCGCACAGGGTGCGCGCCTACTTGAACCCGCGCAGTTCCTTGACCCGATCATAGGCCGCATTGATTTCGCTGGCCCGCGACTCGGCGCGCCGGCGCATGTCATCGGGCAGGTCGCCAAGCCGATCCGGGTGGTGCTCGGAAATCAGCTTGCGATAAGCGCGCTTGATCGCACGCTCATCGGCACCCCGGTCAATGCCGAGCACGGCATAGGGGTCGGGTCCATGGGTGGCCCGCTGCGGCGGAACGTAACCGCCCGCGTTGCCGTAGCCGGGCCCACGGCTGTAGCCGCGCTGGCTTGCACCGCCGTTCCACGCAAAACCCTTCATGGCCATCAGGGCCATCAGCTCCATCTCGCTGACCCGCAGCGCGAACGCGAGCTGGCGCAGGATGCCCATCTTCTCCGGCGGCGGATTGCCTTCGGCGAGCACGGTCTCGATGACGACGTCGAGCACCGGAAACGCATGATCGCGACGCATGCCGACCCAGCTGCGCAACTCGTTGATGGTGCGGGTGACGTCGAACTCCGGCTGCTTGCCCACGTTGAAGCTGACGGTTGCCTGCTTGCGCAGCTCGGCGCTGAGGTTCATCCGCGCCATCAGCCGCTCGGCGATGGCAATCTCGGCCTCGGAAACACGACCATCGGATTTCGCCACCGCACCGAGCAGGGTGAACAGCGGACCGACAAAACCGCCGGCCTCGGGCGTGGCATTCCTGCGCTGGGTGTGGCGCAGATTGTCGAAGATGAAGCCGATGATGGCGCCGGTGATGGCACCGGGCACGCGGCCGATGATCAGACCGAAGAACGCGAACCACAGGGTGTAGGAAAAACTCATGACTGCGGCTGCGGTGTCTGGACGCTGTACCAGCGCGCCAGGGCATCGAGCTCGGCCTCGCTGAGCGGGCCGATCGCGGCACGCATCAGCGGTACGTCACGGCTGCCGTCGCGATACTGGTGCAGCGCATCGCGCAGATAGGCCAGCTGTTGTCCGGCCAGATTCGGCACGCCCGGCAGGCTGGCGTGGCCCGTCGGCCCGTGACAGGCGGCGCACAGCCCCAGCCGGCGGGGTTGCACCGGTGCCGATGGAGGAGTCTGGGCAGGAGCGGGAAAGGCGGCAAGCAGGCAAATCACCGCGAACAGTAGGGTACGCATCGGCAACACATGGGGTCTGAGGCGGTCAATTCTAGCAGTGCGCGCCGCCCCATCTCGCGTCGGCCTCCCGGCACTCCCGCCGCAGCAGCTAGAATAGGGCGCTTTCCTGCCCGCGGAACCGCTAGCGTGCCCACCACTCTGCTGCAATCGGACCTGCCCGGTCTGGAACTGATCCATCGCGGCAAGGTTCGCGACGTCTATGCACTCCCCGGCGAGCGCCTGCTCATCGTGGCGACCGATCGGCTGTCGGCATTCGACGTGGTGCTGCCCAACCCGATTCCGGGCAAAGGCGAAATGCTGACCCAGATCTCCAATTTCTGGTTCAAGCAGACCGCCCATCTGGTCCCGAACCACCTGCTCGATGTGCCGCTGGCCGAGGTACTGCCGGCCGGCACCGACCTGGCGCTGTACGAAAAGCGCGCGGTGGTGGCGCGACGGCTCAAGCCGGTGCCGGTGGAAGCGATCGCCCGCGGCTACCTGATCGGTTCGGGCTGGAAGGACTATCAGGCCACCGGTTCACTGTGCGGCATACAGCTGCCGGCAGGACTGCAACAGGCACAGCAGCTGTCGACTCCGATCTTCACGCCGTCGACCAAGGCCGCTGTCGGCGACCACGATGAGAATGTCAGCTATGCCACGGTTGTTGCCGCCATCGGCAGCGAACTGGCCGATCAGGTGCGCGATGCCACGCTGACGATCTACCGCTGGGCCGCTGCCTATGCAGCCGAACGCGGCATCATCATCGCCGACACCAAGTTCGAGTTCGGCACCGACGCCGATGGCAAGCTGTACGTGATGGACGAGATGCTGACGCCCGACTCCTCGCGCTTCTGGCCAGCCGCCGAGTATCGCGTCGGGATCAGTCCGCCCAGCTACGACAAGCAGTTCGTGCGCGACTGGCTGGAGACGCAGGACTGGAACAAGACTGCGCCCGGCCCGGTGATCCCATCCGCGGTGATCGCCGCCACGGCCGCCAAGTATGCCGAGGCGCTGCAGCGCCTGGCCGGCATCCACCTCGACTGACTGCAGGCGACAGGGGGTTCCATGCGCACGATGCAGAGCTGGCTCGATGGCTACAGCGACGATCATCGCAATCCAACCAACCAGATGCTGCACTGGATCTGCGTGCCGCTGATTGTGTGGACCGTGATCGCCCTGCTGTGGACGATCCCGGTGCCGGCTGCCTTCGCCCGGCCCGGCACCTGGTCGGTAGCGGTGATGGTGCTGGCGTTCTATTGGTACTGGAAACATTCGCACCGGCTGGCTGTGGCACTGCTGGTCGCCTTCGCGGTGCTGGGCGTCCTCACCAACCTGCTGTTCGTCCTGCTCGGCGCCTCCAGCTTGCGCTGGCTCGCGCTGGGTGTGTTCGTAGCCGCCTGGATCGGCCAGTTCATCGGCCACAAGTTCGAGGGCCGCCGGCCGAGTTTTCTCACCGACCTCTCGTATCTGCTGATCGGGCCAGCCTGGCTGATGGCCAAGCTGCTGCGCAAACTGGGCTTCAAAGGAACTCCATGACCACCCTGCTTACCGTAATCAGTTCCCTGGTGTGGTGGGTGCTGTACAGCTCGATCTTCGCGCTGTTCTTCGCCCTCGTCGCGTGGGTCGTGCTGCGCTGGGCCGAGCGCGGCAACGTGGTGTTCAATCGCGTCTACCTTGCCTGCCTGCTGTGGAACCTGATCGGCATGGCGCTGGTGGCAGCCGTGGCCGCGTTCGAGGGTCGCCTGCATCCGCCCTACGCCACGTTGCTGCGCTCGGGCCTGCTGCGCTGGACCCTGGTGCTGGACATGCTGATCGGCGTCGTATTGCTGTGGCGATTGATCCCGCGCGTCGATGCACACCGCATCCGTCCCACCAGCGCCTGCGCGGCAGTGGCCGTGATCATGGCGATCAGCTTCGGCGTGATCACCAGCCTGGTGTGAAGGCTGACGCTCTCGGCGCAGCTTTTCGCTTCAGCGCATGCCGCCGGTGATCGCCGCAATCCGACCCGCTGCCCGCTCAGCGTCGGCAACGGGTAGACGGCCGCGGCGGGTGTTGCCATCGAATCCCTGCTGCAAGGCAATTCGGCAGCGCCCCCAGTACCTGGTTGTGGCATCAGCCATCGTCGATTGCGCCGGAGCGTGCGGCGCCGAGCGGACGTTCGCGGCAGCACGCTCCGGCCGTGTTCAAGGATCGCTGAATCCCTGAAAGGTCTTGTCGGCGGAATCACCGGTGGCGGTTCCGCCGACCGGGAACCCGTCATTGCCGCAAGCTGTCCGGTCCGGCCTGATGCTGGTCGCCGACGCCGCCTTGGCTGAGTGTCTTGGCATGGCCCAGAGCGTGACGCGCGCGCCGTTCGTCGCCCAGCTGCTGATAGGCACGGGCCAAACCGAGGTAGAAACGGGGCTCGCCGTCATACAGGCGGATTGCCCGCTTGTAGTCCTTCACCGCCCGCGCATAGTCGCCTTGCTTCTCGTCACCCTGGGCCAACACGAATTGATAGTAGGGTTCCTTCTCGCGCGCTTTCTCCAGGCGTCGTTCGAAGATGGCGCTTCGTGCTTTGTCGCCATGGCTCTGGTACAGCGTCACCAGGTTGAAAAGCGCACCCGTATTGATCGGATCCAGAGCCAGTGCTTTCAGGTAATCGCGTTCGGCGGCGCGCAAGTCACCTTGGCGCAGTTGCAGCACGCCGGCGTTGCTCCAGCTGTTCGCGTAGCCGGGATCCATCTGCAGCGACGTCGCCATGTAGGGCGCGGCCGCAGCTGGCGATGCGCTGGCCATCAGTTCGACGGCGCGGTTGTTGTAGTAAAGCGCCAGCAGCCGCCGGTCGGGTATGGACTTGGGCGGATGACGCGCGATGACCGAATCTCGCGCCACATCCACGGTGAAGCGCATTTTGCCAATGGCGATGCCTGCGTTGACGTGATTGGTGCGATAGACCGTGCTGTCCTCCTCGCGCCAGGTCAGGACTCCGTCGACTTCCTGTCCGTAAGCCAGCAGGCCGGATGCACGAGCCAACGCCACGGTCAGCAGCGTGAAAGTCAGGCAATTGGCCTTGCGCGTTCGGTAGGCCTGTTCAACCGTCGAGGTGGCGTCGGCCGCGTACTGCATGCCCAGGCCCGACTTCTGGAACATGAAGTCCACCAGCCGCTCCAGCCGCGCCCTTCGCGAACCGCCTGCGCCGATAACCTCCTGCTGCAGTTGCGCATGCAACTCCGGCGGCACTTCCATGATCTGTTCCGGGCGCGGCATCTCCGCTTCGGCCACCGCGACCGGCGTCGGGGTGGCGGTGGAAAATGCCAATACTGCCGCGAATACCCAAGTGACCACTCTGAAACCCTCCGCGCCCCGGGGCGGGAACGTCTGGTTACAGCCAGTGTAGACCTCTCCGTATCGCCGACACGTTAAGGAATGCGGTGCAACCGGATCGCAACCCACCCGGCTCCATCATCAATGCGCCGATGACCTTTCTGCCAATTGGTTCGCTGCCTGCACCGCCCCGACAGACCCTGCGAACGGCATGTCCGTGATCCCGACCAGCCCGATATGGCTGTTCTCGCCATCGAGCAGTCGGCCGGTCACCGGCTGGCCGGTGTACGGGAACCAGTGGGCGCCGACGATCTGCGGGTTGCTCGCGGCGGAGGCGGTGAAACGGGCATGGGCCGGCCCGTGCGGTCCCGCCGTTCGCCGGAAGGCATCGTCGGAGATACCGGTCATCAGCGCCGCTGCCGCCGTCGCCAGCCGTAGAACGCCGGCACGCCCAGCGCGATGATCAGCAGGCTCATGCCCGCATCGCCGGGAGCATGGATCGCTGTCACCGCGACCACGACAAACACCATCGCGATGAACACCAGCGGCAGCAGCGGAAACCATGGCACGCGATAGCTCACCGCATCATCGGCGCGATGCCGCCGATACCAGAACAAGGTGGCGATGCCAGCCGCATAGCTGAGCCAGTCGCCCACGGTGGCATAGTTCAGCAACTGGCTGAAGGTGCCCGAGAGCGTCAGCACGATCGACCACGCGCCGAGCACCACAAGCGCCAGCCGTGGCACGTGGAAGCGTGCATCCACCCGGCCCACCGCGGGAAAGAACAGGCCGTCCGCGCCCATCGTCTGCAGCACCCGCGCACCGCCGGCCAGTGCCACGTTGCAGTAGCCGAACGTGGAACAGGCGATGCCCAGCGCGATCACGGTGGCACCGCGGGCGCCGAACACCCGGCTCATCACGTCCGCCGCCGGCGCCTGGCTGGCGGCCAGACCCGCATGCCCCAGACCGACGAGGTAGGCGAGATTCACCAGCACGTAGCAGGCGATCACGCCGAGCATGCCCAAGCCCAGCGCACGCGGCAGGCTGCGTTGCGGATCGCGCACCTCGCCGGCCAGGTTGTTGACGTAGTTGAAACCGCCGTAGGCGAACATCACCGGCATCATTGCGCCGACCAGGGTCCAGTTCGAAAGGTCGGTTCGCTCCGGCGGCGCAAACGCCAGCCCGAATCGGGTACGTGCCAGCACCAGCCCGACCATCACCAGCAGGGCGATCGCCAGCAGCTTGAGCACGGTGAAGATGTTCTGCACCCAGGCCCCGGCGCGCACCCCGAACAGGTTGATCCCGACGATGAACACGATCGCTGCCACCGCCAGCGGCTGCACGAACACCG
>JAPHUU010000275.1 GCA_026193555.1 Rhodanobacter sp. | reverse complement strand
CAGAACAGCGAGTTGTTCACCGACATGATGGTGGAGGTGGCCGCGTCGGCCGCCGCAATCTCGATCATCGCCAGCACGTAGGCGATCGGGTCCATGCCCGCGCCGCCGTATTCGGTCGGGACCTCGATGCCCATCAGGCCGAGCTGACCCATCTCGCGGATGTTGTCCAGCGGAAACTCGCCCTTGGCGTCCAGTTCAGCCGCCACCGGCGCGATGCGCTTCTGGGCGAAATCACGGGCAATCGACTGAATCGCCAGCTGGTCTTCGGTAAAGCGGAAATCCATGGGGTGCTCCAGGGAAAAGGATCAGCCGGCCATTATAGTCGCTGTGGCAGGTACTGGCCGTGCGGTTGCAGCATCCGGCTGGAGCCGGGTTTCGGAGCGACACGCGAGGCCGGCAGACCCGTCCACCATGCGGGTCGAGGCTGGCTGCCACCGGGCGACGCCGGCTGAACCGCATTGACGCGCTTGCACAAATGCGAGCCGCGCCAGCCGATGCGGCCTCATACGGCCTGCTGCCATGCCCTTGACGACCCGGCAAACCCCGGCCAGACTTGCTATCTCTTTATCGCGATACAAGGATGCCGATGGACCTGGCCACCGCCTCCAGCGTGCTCCGGCTACTGGCTGACCCCACCCGCGTGCGCCTGCTGGCGCTGCTCGAGCACGAGGAACTGACCGTCGCCGAGCTTGCCTCCGTGCTGCATCTGGCGCAGCCGCGCGTCTCCACCCATCTGGCCAAACTGAGGGAGGCAGGACTGGTGCGGGATCGGCGCGCCGGAGTGTCGGCCTACTACCGCGCCAACAACGAAGGCGACGAAACCCAGCATCGCTTGCTTCACTCGTTGCGCGACAGCATCGACGACGCGCTGCTGCGCGAGGATTCCGCCCGCCTGCCCGGCGTGCTTGCCAACCGCGCCCGCGAGGAAGGCTGGGCCGACACCGTCGCCGGTGACATGGAGCGCCATTATTCGCCCGGCCGCACCTGGGAAACCCTGGCGCGCTCGCTGCTGCAATTGCTGGCCACCGGCGACGTGCTGGACATCGCCTCCGGCGACGGCATCACCGCCGAGCTGCTGGCACCGCATGCCCACTCGATCGTCTGCGTCGATTCCAGCGAACGGGTGGTCGAGGCGGCGGCGAGGCGGCTCAAGGCATTCACCAACGTACAGGTCCGTCAGGGCGACATGCATGCACTGGATCTGGGCGAGCAACATTTCGACCTGGTCCTGATGCTGCATGCACTGACCTACGCCGAGCATCCGGCTCAGGCCGTGGCCGAAGCGGCGCGCCTGTTGCGTCCGGGTGGTCGTCTGCTTGCCGTCACCCTGGGCCAGCACGATCACCGCGCCGCGGTCGAGCCGTTCGACCATCGCAACCTCGGCTTCAGCAGTGCACAACTCGATGGTTACGCCCGAGCTGCCGGGCTGGACGTGCTGAGTTGCAACCGCCTCAGCCGCGAGCGCAAGGCACCGCATTTCGAAGTGATCAGCCTGCTGGCGCGCAAGCCGGCCTGACTCGGTCCATCGCCCGCAAATCTGGTTTCACGAGAGGAAGTTTGATGAGTACCCTGCCCTGGCTCCACCCCGATCGCGTCGCCCTGCTGGAACAGGCGCTGCGCCGACGCATCCTGATCCTCGACGGCGGCATGGGCACCATGCTGCAGGGACATGAGCTGGACGAGGGCGGATTCCGCGGCGCGCGTTTCGAGCACGGCCACGACGGCCACGCCCACGATCCGCATGCCCATGAACATCCGGGCGCCTGCGACCTCAAGGGCAACAATGACCTGCTCACGCTGACCCGGCCCGACATCATTCGCGGCGTGCACGATGCCTATCTTGAAGCTGGCGCGGATCTGGTCGAGACCAACACCTTCAATTCCACCCGCATCAGCCAGGCCGATTACGGTCTGCAGCACCTCGCGCACGAGCTGAATCTCGAAGGCGCGCAGCTGGCCCGCGCCGCCTGTGACGCGATGACGGCGAAGACGCCGCACCAGCCGCGCTTCGTGATCGGCGTACTCGGCCCGACCAGCCGCACCGCCTCGCTGTCGCCGGACGTCAACGATCCGGGCTTCCGCAACGTCACCTTCGAGGAACTGGCCGAGAACTACACCGAGTCCGCCAACGGACTGATCGACGGCGGTGCCGACGTGATCATGGTCGAGACGATCTTCGACACGCTGAACGCGAAGGCCGCCCTGTTCGCGCTGAGCGAGCTGTTCCATCAGCGCGGCGCGCGCCTGCCGGTGATGATCTCCGGCACGATCACCGACCGCTCCGGCCGCACCCTGTCGGGGCAGACCGCCGAGGCGTTCTACTATTCGGTGCGCCATGCACGCCCGCTGTCGGTGGGTTTCAATTGCGCGCTTGGCGCGGACGACCTGCGCCCGCACATCCAGACCCTGTCGAGCATTGCCGACAGCTACGTCAGCACCCATCCGAATGCCGGCCTGCCGAACGCGTTCGGGGAGTATGACGAAACCCCGGAGCACATGGCCGATGTGATCGGCGGCTTCGCCCGCGACGGGCTGTTGAATCTGGTCGGCGGCTGCTGCGGCACTACCCCGGCGCATATCCGCGCCATTGCCGCAGCCGTCCGCAACCACCCGCCCCGCGCCTTGCCTTCCACCATCGCTGAGGCTGCCTGAAATGTCCCGTTACACCCGCCTGTCCGGCCTCGAACCGCTGGTGATCACGCCCGACCTGCTCTTCATCAACATCGGCGAACGCACCAACGTCACCGGTTCGGCGCAATTCAAGAAGCTGATCAAGGAAGACCGCTATGACGAGGCGGTCGAGGTCGCCCGCCAGCAGGTCGTCAATGGCGCGCAGATCATCGACATCAACATGGACGAGGGCCTGATCGATTCCGAGGCGGCGATGACCCGCTTCGTCAACCTGATTTCGTCGGAGCCCGACATCGCCCGCGTGCCGTTCATGATCGACTCGTCCAAGTGGACGGTGATCGAGGCCGGCCTGCGCTGCCTGCAGGGCAAGGGCATCGTCAATTCGATCTCGATGAAGGAAGGCGAGGCCGCGTTCCTGGAGCACGCGCGCAAGGTGCAGCAGTACGGCGCCGCCGCGGTGGTGATGGCGTTCGACGAGCAGGGCCAGGCCGATACCTGCGAGCGCAAGGTGGAAATCTGCTCACGCGCCTATGAACTGCTCACCCGCGAGCTCGATTTCCTGCCCGAAGACATCATCTTCGACCCCAACATCTTCGCCATCGCCACCGGCATCGAGGAGCACAACAACTACGCGGTCGACTTCATCGAGGCCACCCGCGAACTGAAGCGGCGCTTCCCGGACTGCCACATCTCCGGCGGCGTCTCCAACGTGTCGTTCTCGTTCCGCGGCAACAACATCGTGCGCGAGGCGATCCACTCGGTATTCCTGTTCCACGCGAT
>JAPHUU010000195.1 GCA_026193555.1 Rhodanobacter sp. | reverse complement strand
CCGGGCACCATCTGGTTCTTGATGCGGATATTGGCGAAGGTGCCGCGCATCATCACTTCGTGATTGCCGCGCCGCGAGCCGTAGGAGTTGAAGTCGAGCCGTTCCACCTTGTGGTCGGTGAGGTATTTCCCGGCCGGTGAATCGGCCTTGATGGCGCCGGCCGGCGAGATGTGGTCGGTGGTGATCGAGTCGCCGAACAGGCCCAGCACGCTGGCGCCGTGGATGTCCTCGATCGTGCCCGGCTCGGCGGTCATGCCGTCGAAGTAGGGCGGGTTCTTGATGTAGGTGGAGTCATCCCACTGGAACAGCGCGCCATCCGGCGAGGCGATCTGGTTCCAGCGGCTGTCGCCCTTGAATACATCGGTGTAGTTCTTCTCGAACATGGCCGGGTTGATCGCGCCGGCGATGGTGTCGGAGATTTCCTTGTTGGACGGCCAGATGTCCTTCAGGTACACCGGTTGCCCGTCGCTGCCGGTACCCAGCGGCTCGGTGGTCAGGTCGATGTCCAGGGTGCCGGCCAGTGCGTAGGCGACCACCAGCGGCGGCGAGGCCAGGTAGTTCATCTTCACTTCCGGATGCACGCGACCCTCGAAGTTGCGGTTGCCCGACAGCACCGAGGCGACCGCCAGATCACCTTCGCCGATCGCCTGGCTGATCTCCGCCGGCAGCGGGCCGGAGTTGCCGATGCAGGTGGTGCAGCCGTAGCCGACGATGTAGAAGCCGATCTTCTCCAGTTCCTCCAGCAGCCCGGTCTTCTTCAGATAGTCGCTGACCACCAGCGAGCCCGGTCCGATCGAGGTCTTTACCCACGGCTTGGCCTTCAGTCCGCGTGCGGCGGCCTTCTTGGCCACCAGGCCGGCGCCCAGCATCACCGCCGGGTTGGAGGTGTTGGTGCATGAGGTGATCGCGGCAATCACCACCGAGCCATCATTGACGTTGAAGCTCTCGCCGTCCTTCTCGACCCGCACGCTGCCGTTGCTGATCATGTTCGCTTCGTTGCCGACCGCGGTGGCACCACCTTCGCTGGCGAAGTCGTCGGCGGCCTTGCTTTTCGGCTTGCGGTTGGCGGTCAGCGAGCCGACCACGTCATGGAAATTCTGTTGCACACCTTCCAGCAGCACGCGATCCTGCGGGCGCTTGGGGCCGGCCAGCGACGGACGGACATCGGCCAGATCCAGTTCCAGCGTGGCGGTGAAGATCGGCTCGATCGAGTTTTCGTCGTGCCACATGCCCTGCGCCCTGGCATAGGCCTCGACCAGCGCGATCTGCGCGGCGCTGCGGCCGGACAGCTTCAGGTAGTTCAGTGCCTCCTGGTCGATCGGGAAGATGCCGCAGGTGGCGCCGTACTCCGGCGCCATGTTGGCGATCGTGGCGCGGTCAGCCAGCGGCAGGTGCTTGAGGCCATTGCCGAAGAACTCGACAAACTTGCCGACCACGCCGAGCTTGCGCAGCATCTGGGTCACGGTGAGCACCAGATCGGTGGCCGTGACGCCTTCGGGCAGCTTGCCGTTGAGCTTGAAGCCGACCACCTGCGGAATCAGCATCGAGGAAGGCTGGCCCAGCATGGCGGCCTCCGCCTCGATGCCGCCCACGCCCCAGCCGAGTACGCCCAGGCCGTTGATCATGGTGGTGTGGGAGTCAGTGCCGAACACGGTGTCCGGATAAGCCCAGCTCTCGCCATCCTTGTCAGCGGTGAACACCACGCGGGCCAGATGCTCCAGGTTTACCTGGTGCACGATGCCGGTGCGCGGCGGCACCACCTTGAAGTTGTTGAACGCCTTTTGTCCCCAGCGCAGGAACGAGTAGCGCTCCTGGTTGCGCTCGAACTCGATGGCCACGTTCTGTTCCAGCGCACTTTCCGAGCCGTAGGCATCGACCTGCACCGAGTGGTCGATGACCAGCTCGGCCGGTGCCAGCGGATTGATCTGGGTGGCGTCGCCGCCGAGCTTGACCACGGCGTCGCGCATCGCGGCCAGGTCGACCACGCAGGGCACGCCGGTGAAATCCTGCAGCACCACGCGCGCCGGCATGAAGGCGATTTCGGTCTCCGGCTCGGCCTTGGCGTCCCACTTTGCGATCGCCTCGATTTCCTTCGCGGTCACGTCCACGCCATCCTCATGGCGCAGCAGGTTCTCCAGCAGGATCTTCAGCGAGAACGGCAGCCGTTTCAGGTCGAAACGCTCGCCCAGTTTGGTCAGGCTGGCGAACACGTGGCGCTGGCCATTGACCTCGAGGGTGTCGCGTACGGCAAAGGTGTCTTTCATGGGAGAGCTCCTGGCTGATCCTGCGGCTGGGATGGGTGAACGATGGCGACGGGTGCTCGCCGGCCCGGCAAAAAACGCGATTATCGCTTAAACGCCGCGCAGCCGCGAACGGATTCCGGGCACGGGCGGCACGTCCCATCGTCCGGAAAATGGTCTTGCGGTCGTCTGCGATGGCCCCGCGGCGGGTAGACTGCATCGATGCTGACGGCTGAACGTCACTGCACAGGATGAGCTGGATGACCACCTTGTACAAACGCCTTTGATGACATGCAGCATTCGATGATTTCGATGGGGCTGGCGGCGGGCTCCCTGCGCGACCTCTCGCTGGTGCAGGCTGTGCACCGGCATGGCAGTTTCAATCGTGCGGCACGTGCCATGCACATCAGTCCTTCCGGCCTTTCGCATCAGGTGCAGAAGGTGGAGCAGGCGCTGGGCGCGCCGTTGTTCGAGCGCGGGGGGCGACGCATCGTGCCGACCGCCGGCGGCCAGCGACTGCT
>JAPHUU010000040.1 GCA_026193555.1 Rhodanobacter sp. | reverse complement strand
GAGGACATCCCCATGACCCAGCCGCTGTGGCAGAAATCCGACATCAAGATCGACGCGAAGATCATGCAGTTTCTCGCCGGCGACGACGTGCTGCTGGATCGCGAATTCTTCCTGCACGACATCACCGCCAGCCAGGCGCACGTCGAGGGACTGGCGAACATCGGCGTGGTCAGCGCCGACGAGGCCATCGCGCTGAAGCGCGAGCTCGATGTGCTGGCCGCGGATTTTCGCAGCGGCAGCTTCGTGCTGGACGATCGCTACGAGGACGGCCATTCCGCGATCGAGGCCCGGCTCACCGAGCGGCTCGGCGATGCCGGCCGTCGCGTGCACACCGGGCGCAGTCGCAACGATCAAGTCCTGGTCGCCACGCGGCTGTGGCTGAAGGAACAGTTGGTCACGCTGCAGGCGCATTGCCGCGCGATCGCCGAGGTCTGTCTGGCGCGCGCGACGCAGCCGGCGCTGCCGTTGCCCGGCTACACCCACCTGCAGCGTGCGGTGGTGTCGTCCACCGCGATGTGGTTCGCCGGCTTCGCCGAGGGCTTCATCGACAACGCGCTGCGCGCGCGGCAGACCAGCACGTGGATCGACGCCAACCCGCTCGGCACTGCCGCCGGCTACGGCGTGAACCTCACGCTCGATCGCGAACACACCACCCGGGTACTGGGCTTCGCGCGGATGCAGGTTTCGCCGATCTACGCCCAGCTTTCGCGTGGCAAGTTCGAGATGGCGGTGCTCGAGGCGATCGCCAGCGCCTTGCTCGATCTGCGCCGGCTGGCATGGGACCTGTCGTTGTTCACCACCGCAGAATTCAACTTCGTGCAGCTGCCGTCCGAATACACCACCGGCAGCTCGATCATGCCGAACAAGCGCAACCCCGACGTGGTCGAACTGCTGCGCGCCAGCTATGCCAGCGTGGCGGCGGCGCGCACCGAGATCGAGCAGCTGCTGTCGCTGCCCTCGGGCTACCAGCGCGACCTGCAGTTCTGCAAGGGCTCGCTGTTCCATGGCGTGCGGCATGGCCTGGCGGCGCTGGAACTGGTGCCCGATCTGCTGGCGAAGATGCAGTGGAACGCCCCGGCCATGCGCGCGGCGATCGAGCCGGCGATGTATGCCACCGACGTGGCGATCGAGCAGGCCGCCGCCGGCGTGCCGTTCCGCGACGCCTATCGGGCCGCCGCCGAGACGGCGGCCTCGGCGGGCGAGGGGCGCACGCCCGAAACCAGTCTGGCTGCACGTACCTCGCCCGGTGCCGGCAATGACCTGCGGCTGGACGAATTGCGCAGCCGCCTCGAGCAACTGGACGTCTGAGCGAGACGACGCATGAGCGCCAATGACCACATTGCGGTACAGGCGCTGCCATCGTGGCGGCGCGCCGTGCTCAAGGTCGGCAGCAACCTGCTGGCGGCCGATGGCGGTGGTCTCACGCCGCGTTTCGCCGAGGCGCTGGCGGCGTTCGTCGCGGCCAGTCACGCCGAGGGTCGGCAGGTGGTGCTGGTCTCCTCCGGCGCGGTGGCGGCGGGGCGCGCGCTGCTGCGCGCGCGCGAAACGGTCGGCCGCGATCTTGCCGCGCGGCAGGCGCTGGCGGCGCTTGGCCAGGCGCCGATGATCGCGCTGTGGCAGACGCTGTCGTCGCGGCCGGTGGCGCAGGTGCTGCTGACCCACGACGACCTGCGCAACCGGCGCCGCTATCTCAATGCGCGCGCCACGCTCAGCGGGCTGCTGGCGCTGGACGTGCTGCCGGTGGTCAACGAAAACGACACCGTGGCGGTGGATGAGCTGAAGCTGGGCGACAACGACAATCTCGCCGCGATCGTCGCTGCGCTGATCGACGCCGACCTGCTGCTGATCGCCTCCGATGTGGCCGCGCTGTACGCCGCCGATCCGCGCCGCGATCCGGCGGCGGCACCGATCGTCCGGGTCGAGGCGATCTCGCCGGCGATCATGGCGATGGCCGGCGGCAGCGGCAGCACGGTGGGTACCGGTGGCATGCGCACCAAGCTCGAGGCAGCGGAAAAGGCCGGCGCGGCAGGTATTCCCACGGTGCTGTTCGACGGCCGCGATGCGGCGACGGTAGCCGCGCTGGCACTGGGTCGGCTGCACGGCACCCTGGTCTGCGCCCCGGGCACCCGCATGCAGGCGCGCAAATACTGGTTGCGCCACGCACCACCGGCCAGCGGACGGATTCGCATCGATCACGGTGCGGCACGCGCGCTCGGTGGAGGCCGCGCTTCGCTGCTGCCCGGCGGCATCCTCGGTGCCGACGGCGAGTTCCAGCGTGGCGACCTGGTGGAAATCGTGGACGCCAGCGAGCAGGCGATTGCGCGCGGCCTCAGCCAGTATGCGGTGGCCGAAGTACGTCGACTGGTCGGGCGACACAGTCGCGAGATCGAAACGGTGCTCGGCTACTGCCACGGCGCCGAAGTTGTGCATCGCGATGACCTGACGACCGTGATCGAGCACGCCGCTCCCGGCGCATGAGCAGCGGTATGAACCTGTTTTCCGTCGTTCGCGCATTCGCGTCGGACTTTGCCCTTGTTTGAATTTCCCTGTCGGTGCCCCCATATATCGATGGATAAGCAACCCGCGTAGACCACGTCAGAGGACGATGACCCAGCTCAGAAAGTTTCGCCAGCAAACCGTGCCGCCGTGGCGGCGTGCCGTCCTGAAAGTCGGAAGCAGCCTGCTTGCCGCCGACAGCGGCGGGCTCAGTACCCGTTACGCACTGGGCCTCGCGCAGTTCATCGCGTCCTGCCAAGCCTCCGGTCGCGAGATCGTGCTGGTCTCGTCCGGCGCCGTCGCCGCCGGCCGCATGCTGTTGCAGGACCATTCCCCGGAAGACACCAGCAATGCTGCGCGCCAGGCGATGGCCGCGCTGGGACAGACGCAGACCGTGGCCTTGTGGCAGCGTCTGTTCGACCGCCCGCTGGCGCAGGTGCTGCTGACTCATGACGATCTGCGTGATCGCCGGCGTTATCTCAATGCGCGCGCCACCCTGACCGAGTTGTTGCGTTACAACGTGCTGCCGGTGGTGAACGAGAATGACACCGTGGCGGTGGATGAACTCACCCTGGGCGACAACGACAATCTGGCCGCGATCGTTGCCGCGCTGATCGACGCCGACATGCTGCTGATCGCCACTGATATCGACGGCCTGTACACCGCCGACCCGCGCAGCAACCCCGACGCCGAAGCGATCGACGAAGTGCACGAGCTCACCGCCGAGATCATGATCATGGCCGGCGCGGCGGGCAGCAGCGTCGGTACCGGCGGCATGCGCACCAAGCTGGAGGCGGCGGAGAAGGCGGCTGCGGCCGGCATCCAGACGATCCTGTTCAACGGTCGCGACGGCGAGGTGGTCAGCCTGCTGGCGAATGACCTGCTGCATGGCACCCTGCTGCGCACCACCGCCACCCGGATGCAGGCGCGCAAGTACTGGTTGCTGCACGTGCCGGCGGTGCCCGGTTGCATCCATGTGGATGCCGGTGCGGCGCGGGCGATCAGTGACGAAGGCGCCTCGCTGCTGCCCAAGGGCATCATCGACGCGGTGGGCGACTTTCAGCGCGGCGACATGGTCGAGATCATCGGCGACGACCCGGAGGGCGAACCGTACGTCGTCGCCCGTGGCATCACCCAGTATGGCGCCGCCGAGATCAACCAGATCGCCGGCAACCATACACGCGAGATAAAGCAGCAGCTCGGCTACAGCTACGGCGAAAACGTGTTGCACCGTGACGACCTTGTCATCACCATCGAACTCGGAGTATCCCCATGAGCCCATCCGTGCGCGATGCCGCGCTTCTGTGCCAGCAGGCGGCCGTGCAGATCGCCGCGCTTTCCACCGAGGCCAAGAACGCCTTGCTGCGTTCGATGGCCGATGCGCTGCAGGTGCAGGCCGCAACGATCCTGGCCGCCAACGCCGAGGATATGCAGGCGGCGCGCGAGAAAGGCATCAGCGAGGCCATGCTCGATCGCCTGGCGCTGGACGAGAGCCGCGTCAGCGGCATCGCCGACGCCTTGCGTCAGGTCGCCGCGCTGCCCGACCCGGTCGGTCAGGTGACCCGCAGCGAGCGCTCGGACAAGGGTTTCAGCATCGAGCGCGTGCGCGTGCCGCTGGGTGTGATCGCGATGATCTACGAGGCGCGCCCCAACGTCACCGCCGATGCCGCGGCGCTGTGCATCAAGGCGGGTAACGGCGTGATCCTGCGCGGTGGCTCGGAAGCGGTGCGCTCGAACCAGGCGATCGCCGCCTGCCTGCGCGGCGCACTGCGTGATGCCGGCTTGTCCGAGCATGCACTGATGCTGCTGGACGACCTCAGCCGCGAGGCGATGCTGGAGCTGATGCAGCTGTCCGACATCGTCGACCTGATCATTCCGCGCGGCGGCGAAGGCCTGATCCGCTTCGTCACCGAGCACGCTCGCGTGCCGGTGATCAAGCACTACAAGGGCGTGTGCCATCTGTACGTGGACGCCGGCGCCGAGCTGGACAAGGCGCTCGATCTGCTGATCGACGGCAAGGTCTCGCGCCCGTCGGCCTGCAACTCGCTGGAAACCCTGCTGGTGCACGCCGACGTGGCGGCCGGGTTCCTGCCGCGCGCGGTCACGGCGCTGCGCGAGCGCGGCGTGGAGTTGCTGGGCGACAGCCGTGCACGTGAGCTGTGCCCGGACATGCCACTGGCCACCGACGCCGATTTCGCTGCCGAGTTCCTCAGCCTCAAGCTGGCCGTGGGCATCGTCGACAGCGTGGATGCCGCGATCGCGCACATCCGTCGCTACGGCTCCGACCACACCGAAGTGATCGCCACCGAGGACAAGGCCACGGCGGACCGCTTCGTCAACGCGCTGCGTTCGGCGGTGGTGATGGTCAACACCTCCTCACGCTTCAGCGACGGTGGCGAGCTCGGTCTCGGTGCCGAGATCGGCATCTCCACCACACGCCTGCATTCCTACGGTCCGATGGGCGCCGAGGCGCTGACCATCGAGCGCTTTGTGCTGCGCGGCGACGGGCAGGTGCGGCATGCGGAGAGCCGCGTGTGAGCGGGCGGCTGTCAGCCGCTGGTGCTTGTTCGCGCCGAGCCGGATGCGTTCCGGGGCAGTAATGCCGCTTCGCCCGCCATGCGGATGGCGGGCGAAGCTCCTTTCAGGCACCACCATCGGCCTCACACTTCCAGTCGATCGTCCGGTCGTGCCACCAGCGCATACAGCACCGGCATCAGAAAGATGCTGATCAGCAGCCGGGTGAACAGTCCGCTGACGATGACCAGTGCGAACGGTCGCTGGGTATCGGTACCGACGCCAGTGGCGAGCGCCGCCGGCAGCAGCCCCAGTGCCGCCACAAGGGCGGTCATCATGATCGGACGCAGGCGCAGGATCGCGCCTTCGCGGATCGCCTCGGCCAGCGTGGTGCCGTTGCGGCGCAACTCGTTGACGTACGAGATGTACACCACGGCAGTCTGCACCGAGACACCGAACAGGGCCAGGAAGCCGATGCCTGAGGACACCGAGAACGGGGTGTCGGTCAGCCACAACGCCACGATGCCGCCCACCGGCGCCGAGAGCACCACACCGATCACGGTGATGAACGGGAATTTGAAATTGCTGTAGAGCGTGAACAGCAGCAGGAAGATCAACCCCACGGTCAGTGGAATGATGATGTTCAACTGCGCCCGTGACGCCGTGTACTCCTTGTACTCCCCGCCCCAGTCCAGCCGGTAGCCCTGCGGCAGTTTCACCTTGGCGTCGACCTGCTGGATGGCGTCTTCCACCGCGCCGGCGAGGTCGCGCCCGTCCACCGAGAACTGCACGCCGATGTAGCGCGAATTGTCCTGCCGGTAGATGAAGGAGGCGCCATTGGTCACCTGGATATCGGCGAACTCCTTCAGCGGGAGTTGCTGCCCGCCGGGGGTGGCGACCAGGATGTTGCCGATTTCCTCGGGATTGTCGCGGTATGGCTTGTCCAGCCGGACCACCAGATCGAACTGCTTTTCGCCCTGTATCACCTGACTTGCCACGGTACCGCCGATCGCGGTCTGGATCAGGCCGTTGATGTCGTCCACGTTCAAGCCATAGCGGGCGATCACGTCGCGCTTGATCCGGATGCTCAGGCTGGGCTGACCAAGCTCCTGCACCAGAGTCACGTTGTGGATGCCGCGCACATGCTCGAGCACCCGTTTGATCGCCTTGCCCTTGTGCTGCAGCGTGTCCAGGTTCGAACCGAATACCTTCACCGCCAATGCGCTCTTCAGGCCGGTCTCCGCCTCGTCCACCGCATCCTCGGCGGGTTGCGTGTAATTGAAGGTGATGCCGGGAAAGCTCTGCAGTTTCCGGTTGATCGCCGCGGTCAGCTCCGCCTTGTTGCGATACGCACCGGTCCATTGGGAATAGGGCTTGAGGCCGACGTAGAACTCGACGTTGAAGAAGCCGGTGTGATCGGTGCCATCATCGGGACGGCCGAGTTCCGAAGTCACCGTGGTGACCTCGGGGTACGAGCTCAGCAGGGCGCGGATCTTCGGCGCGATCTTCGCCGATTCGTCGAACGAGATGGTGTACGGCATGGTGGCACGCACCCACAGCGCGCCCTCATCCAGATGCGGCATGAACTCGGCGCCGATGCGCGGAATCAGCAGCAGCGACAGCGCCAGCAGGATCGCCGAGGCGATGGTGGTCGCCCAGGCCCGCGCCAGGCAGAAGTCCAGACCCTTGATGTAGATGGATTTGATTGCCTCGAACGCACGGTTGTGACGCTCGCGCACCCCCTTGCGCATGAACCACGAGCACAGCACTGGCAGCAGCGTCAGCGTGATGACGAGCGAGCCGATCAGGGCGAACACCATGGTGTCCGCCATCGGCTTGAACAGCGTGCCGGACGGACCGGACAACACATAGATCGGCAGGAAGCTGACCACGATCACCGCGACCGCGTAGAACAGCGGGCGATCCACTTCCGCCGCGGCATCGCGGATCACCTCCATCAGGTTGAATTCTGTTCCCTCCCGATCGGCGATCTGGCGATAGATGTTCTCCACCATCACCACTGCCGCATCGACCAGGATGCCGAAGTCGACCGCGCCGATCGACAGCAGGTTGGCCGAGGCGCCCTGCAAGTCCAGGCAGATGAAGGCGACCAGCAGGGACAACGGGATGGTGACTGCGACGATCAATCCGGCACGCACGTCGTACAGGAAGAAGATCAGGATCACCACTACCAGCAGCATGCCGCGAACCAGGTTCTGCTCGACCACCTGGGTGGTCAGCGCGATCAGGTCGCTGCGGTCGTAGAACGAGTGAATCTTGACGTCCTTCGGCAGAATCTGCTCGTTCAGCTCCTTCGTCTTCGCCTCGATCCGCTTCAGCACGTCCTGGGTCTTTTCGCCGGTACGCAGCGAGATCACGCCCTCCACCGCGTCATCCTGCTTCTGGTAACCGAACTCGCCCAGCCGGGGCGCGATGCCGACCTGTACGCGAGCGACATCCTTGACCAGCACCGGCGTGCCGTCATGCACCGCCAGTACCACGTTGCCGATGTCTTCCAGCGTCTGCAGCCGGCCGATCCCGCGCACGTAGTAGAACTGGCCGCCCTGCGAATAGAAGCCGCCGCCGGCATTGCTGTTGTTGGCTGCCAGCGCCGCCTGGACCTGCTGCGCGGTGAGGCCGACTCCGGCGATCTTCGCCGGATCGAGCAACACCTGGTACTGCATGCTGCCGCCGCCGAAACCCGAGTCGTCGGCCACGCCCGACACCGAGCGGTACTGCGGTTCGACCACCCAGTCCTCGAGGGTCTTCAGTTCCATCGGCGAGCGATCGGTGCTTTGCAGCACGTAGCGGTAGATCAGCCCCGACGGCGAGGACAGCGGCGACACCGAGGGCGTCACGCCATCGGGCAGGCTGAGGTCGCCGAGCCGGTTGAATACCTGCTGGCGGGCGAAGTAGTTGTCGGTGCCGTTCTCGAACGTGAGTGTGACCACCGACAGCCCGTACAGCGAAATCGAGCGGGTGTTGTCGGTCTTCGCGATGCCGGTCATGCCCTGCTCGGTCGGCACCGTGATCAGCCGCTCCACTTCCTCGGCGGTATGCCCTGGCCATTGGGTGACGATCTCGACGCTGGGCGGTGACAGATCCGGATAGGCGTCCACCGGCAGCCGATGCAGCGCCCGCACGCCTGCGCCGATCAGCACCAGCATCAGCAGGACCACCAGGAATCTCTGCGCCAGTGACGAGGCGACGACGCGGTTCATCAGCGACGCCGCGCGCGGCGGCATGGGGGGCAAGTGTTCGCTCATTGGTTTTGCATGAACTGGACGAAGATCCCGCCATCGACCACGACCTGGTCACCGGGCTTCAGGCCATTGCTGACCTGGTATTCATCGCCGGTGCGCTGTCCCAGCGTCACGTGGCGCCGCGCGAAACTGTTGTCGTGCTGGCTGACGTACACGAACGGCAGGTTCTCGTCGTCGCGCAGCATCGCCGATGCGGGGATCAGCAGGCCCTGGACGGGCTGGCGCGACTGGATCCGCACGCGCACGTACATCTGCTTGCGCAGCAGCCCTTTCGGGTTGCGCACCAGTACCCTTGCCGCGACGGCACGGGTATCCGGATTGACCACGGCGGAGATGTTG
>JAPHUU010000407.1 GCA_026193555.1 Rhodanobacter sp. | reverse complement strand
CGTTCATCGGTGCCATCGTGGCGATTGTCTGCGGCCACCTCGCGCGCAGCGAAATCCGGCGAGCTCCACCGGAGCATCGTGTCGATGGCAACGGCATGGCCATCGCCGGCCTGGTACCCGGTTACGTGCACCTGCTCCTCATACTCGCTGCAGTGCTGGTGTTTTTCGGCGTGCTGTTCCTGAGCGTAGGCCCGCATTGGCACTGGTACCCATGACCATTTCCGCGTCAATTCCTCCTTTTGATTTTCACGATTGCCGCGTGGTGGTTGCCGGCGGCAGTCGCGGCATCGGCCGCAGCATGGCGCTGGCATTTGCCGCCGCCGGCGCGGCGGTGTCGATATGCGCTCGTGGCGAAGCCATGCTGGAACAGACCCGGCAGGCGGTTGCCGCCTGTGGCGTCACTGCTCACGCGCAGTGCTGTGATCTGGGTGAGGCCGGTGCAGTCGAGTCCTATGTCGAAGCGGCCGCCGTCGCACTGGGCGGCATCGACGTGCTGGTCAACAACGGCACCGGCTTCGGCTTTGACGATGACGAGGACGGCTGGATGGCCGGCATCAACGTCGACCTGATGGCTGCCGTGCGCGCTTCGAAGGCGGCGCTGCCGTTCCTGCAGGCGTCGGGCCGCGCCTGCATCCTGCACACCACCTCGATCGCCGCGTTGCGCCCGCGCGCCAGTGGCGCGCCGTATGCGGCGGTGAAGGCGGCATTGACCCACTACACCGGCTCGCAGGCGCTGGCCCTTGCGCCGCACCGCATCCGCGTCAACGCGATCGCACCGGGCTCGATCGAATTTCCCGACGGCCTGTGGGACCGGCGCCGGCACGATACGCCCGAGGTGTACCGCGCCACCTTGGCGAGAATTCCATTCGGCCGCTTCGGCACGCCGGAGGAAGTAGCCCACGCGGCACTGTTTCTCGCCTCGCCGTGGGCCGGCTGGATCACCGGGCAGACCCTGGTGGTCGACGGCGGTCAGATGCTCAATGGCTGAGCACTTCTGCCCCGGTGCCATCTATGGATGGCCTGCCGCGTTGCATCGCGGTGCGCCACGTTTCCTCGAACATACCCGCCGCGGCGCGGGTCATCGGCCTTGACCATGTACGACATCCTGCGACCACTGCTGTTCAAGCTCGATCCCGAGACTGCCCATCGGCTGACTCTTTACGCGCTTGGCGTGGCCCAGCGCAGCCACCTGATGCGCTGGATCGCCACGCCGCCGGCCGATCTGCCGCTCACCGTGTTCGGGATCGATTTCCCCAATCCGGTTGGTCTGGCGGCCGGGCTGGACAAGAACGCCGAGCATCTGGACGCGCTCGGCGCGCTGGGCTTCGGCTTCATCGAAGTGGGCACGGTCACGCCGCTGCCGCAGCCGGGCAATGACAAGCCGCGGATGTTCCGACTGCCGCAGCACGAGGCGATCATCAACCGGCTCGGTTTCAACAACGGCGGCGTCGAGGCGCTGCTGCGCAACGTGCAGCAGTCCGGCTACCGCGGCGTACTCGGCATCAACATCGGCAAGAACAAGGACACGCCCAACGAGAAGGCGGTCAACGACTACCTCACCTGCCTGCACAAGGTGTATGAGCACGCCAGCTACATCACGGTGAATATCTCCTCGCCCAACACCCAGGGCCTGCGCGACCTGCAGCAGGAGGCCACGCTGCATCGCCTCATCTCGATCCTGCGTGCGGCGCAGGAGCGGCTCGGTTCGCAGCATGGTCGGCGCAAGCCGATGCTGCTGAAGATCGCCCCGGATCTGAGCGAGGCCGAACTGGACTCGATGGCCGAGGTGCTGCTGCGTACCGGCATCGACGGCGTGATCTGCAGCAACACCACGATCGACCACAGTGCGGTGCTCGACGACCCGCACGGCAGCGAGACCGGCGGCCTGTCGGGCAAACCGCTGTTCGAGCGCTCCACCGCCGTGCTGGCCGGCATGAGCCGGCGCCTCGGTGAACACATTCCGCTGATCGGCGTGGGCGGCATTCTCGATGGCAGCGATGCGGCCGAAAAAATCGATGCCGGCGCCGCCCTGGTTCAGATCTACTCGGGGCTGATCTACCGCGGGCCGCAGCTGGTCGGCGAATGTGTCAACGAGATTCGCCGCCGGCACGAGCACAAACAGAGTGAGGGCGGTCATGCCGTCTGAGGCCGTGGACATGGGCGGCTACACGCTCAGCGACAATGCCCCGCTGGCGCACCGCAATACGCTGCGCGTGGCGGCGCGTGCCGCCATGCTGGCGGAAATTCGCGACGCCGCGAAGTTGCCTGAACTGCTGGACTTTCCCGCCGTGCGAAGTGGCCGCCTGCAAGTGCTGGGCGAGGGCAGCAACGTACTGTTCACCGGCGACTTCGAAGGCACCGTGCTGATCATGGCTACCCGCGGGGTACAGGTGGAAAGCGACGGTGACAGCGCCCACATCGCGGTCGCCGCCGGCGAGCGCTGGGACGACTTCGTGCGCTGGACCCTGGGGCATGGCTACGCCGGCCTGGAAAACCTGATCCTGATCCCTGGTACGGTCGGCGCCGCGCCAATCCAGAACATCGGTGCCTACGGCTGCGAAGTGGCCGAATTCGTCGAGAGTGTCGAAGCATGGGACGTGCGTGAACGCTGCGTGGTGACGCTGGATCACGCCACTTGCGCGTTCGCCTATCGTGACTCGCTGTTCAAGCACCAACCCGGCCGCTACATTGTCACCGCCGTGCGCTTCGTGCTGCCACGCAGCCGACCGCTGCGCACTGACTACGCAGGCATCGACGAGGAGCTGCGCCGCATGGGTGTGGACAAGCCTGCGCCGTTCCATGTGGCCGAGGCGGTGGTGCATCTGCGCACCCGCAAGCTGCCCGACCCGGCGGTGATCGGCAACGCCGGCAGCTTCTTCAAGAACCCGATCGTCGATGCTGCCATGGCGGCGCGGCTGAAGCACGCCCATCCCGAACTGCCGGTCTGGCCCCAGCCCGATGGCCGCTGCAAGCTCTCCGCCGCCTGGATGATCGAGGCCGCCGGCTTCAAGGGCCTGCGCGAAGGCGATGCCGGCATTTCCAACCGGCATGCACTGGTGCTGGTCAATCACGGCCAGGCCAGCGGGCCGCAGCTGTGGGCTCTGGCGCAGCGGGTGATGCAGGGGATACGGGAGAGGTTCGAGGTGCTGCTGGAGCCGGAGCCGGTGGTGATCGGGGCGGACTGAGCTGCTGTCGCCGCTTGCCCCTCACTTTCCAGCGATGCAGGGGGCGGGACGCTACCGCAGGAAGTCTCCTTTGGGGAAGAGGGCGGGTGTTGCTGGCCACACAGCCACCTTGCGATCCAACGCTCGGTCGCGCCTCGGTCGCGCGGTACCCGTGGAGTTATTCCTTGCCCGCCCGTGGGCGCGCCATCCGCGCCAGCGCAGGAAGCGCGACCTAGCCGGCCCGATTGTGCGAACGCATGGTGCGCTGTTTTTCGATCTGCCAGTCACGCTGTTTCTCGGTGTTGCGCTTATCGTGTTCCTGCTTGCCGCGGGCGAGGCCGATCTCGACCTTGACCTTGTTGCCCTTCCAGTACATCGCGGTGGGTACCAGGGTGTAGCCCTTGCGCTCGACCGCTCCGACCAACTGGTCGATCTCCTTGCGGTGCAGCAGCAGCTTGCGGGTGCGCCGATCCTCGGCGACAACGTGGGTCGAGGCGCTGATCAGGGGCGGGATCGAGGCGCCGAACAGGTAGATCTCGTTGTTCCTGACGACAGCGTAACTCTCGCCGAAGTTGATTCGGCCCGCACGCAATGCCTTCAGCTCCCAGCCCTGCAAGGCGATGCCGGCCTCGTAGCGCTGGTCGATGGCGTACTCGAAACGGGCACGCTTGTTGAGCGCGATGGTGCCGCCGCCCTTGGTGTCCTTGTCCTTGTCCTTGCCTTTGGCCATGTCCGTTAAACTCGGGCCTAGTTGCCCTGATGCCGGTTCGGCCGCATATCGGGCTGAACCATGCGTGATGTAAAGAGGCTGCCGTGATCGAAATCCGCCGTAGCGCCTTGGTGAAATACTCTCCGGCGCAGATGTTCGACCTGGTCAATGAGGTTGAAGCATACCCAAAGCGCTTCCCCTGGTGTGTCGGTGCCGAGATTGTCGAGCGTCAGCCGGATGCGCTGGTGGCACGGCTGGATCTCAAGTTCGCCGGTTTTCGCCAGAGCTTCACCACGCGCAATGTGGTCGAGCCGCCGCGGCGCCTGCAGATGAATCTGGTCGATGGCCCGTTCCGCCGGCTTGAGGGTGTGTGGGACTTCATCGCCCTCGGTGACACCGGTTGCAAGATCGTGTTTGCGCTGGACTTCGAATACGCCGGTCGGCTCGGCGGCAGTGCGCTGAAATTGGGTTTCCAGGGGTTGGCCAGCCGCATGGTCGACGATTTTTGTCGCGAGGCGGCGCGCGTGTATGGCTGAGCGCATGATCAAGGTGGAGGTGGTTTGTGCAGACGCCTGCAGGCAGGTCGTGCGCCGAATCGAGCTGCCCTGCGGCAGCACGGTGATGCAGGCGATCGAAGTTGCGGGCATTGCCGATGCGCAATCCGGAAATCTGCCGAACCCGGCACGGCTCGGCATCTTTTCACGCAAGGTCACGCCGGATCACCTGGTTAAGGACGGCGATCGCATCGAGATCTACCGGGCCTTGTCGCTGGACCCGATGGAGGCGCGCCGAAAGCGCGCCCGCGGGAGCTGATTCCGCAGGCCGGCTGCGCTTCGATCAGTTGCCGCTGCCACCGTCGGCGCCGCCGCCGAGCCCGCCATCCTTCTTGTCGTCCGGGCCCTTGCTCTTGTCGCCTTCGGTTTCAGTTGTCGGATAGCTGGCGTGATATTTCTTGGCATCCTTCACCATCTCGGTGGCATCCTGCGCGAAGAAATCGCCTTCGGTACGCACCAGGGTGTCGTTGTTGAATGTCAGCGTGAAGGTGCGGACCGTGATCGGGCCGCCGCGATGCTGCCGGGTTTGGACATAGTCCCAGCGACTCTGGTCGAATGGAGTGCTGACCGACGGCGCCCCCATCAGCACCACCACCTGCCGTTTGGTCATGCCCGGCTTCAGCTGACCGACCAGGGCCTTGCTGAGGAGGTTGCCCTGCTGCACGTCGGGCTTGTAGACCAGGTGACAGCCTGCTGTCGATAGCGCCAGCAGGGTGAAAGCCAGCAGAGTGATCAGCTTTTGCATGCGTGTTGCGTCCGGATCGTGAAGGGGTCGGATGATACACTACAGGCCTTGCAGCACCGTGTGCGTGGGGTGGACTTATGGAACAGGAAACCAGAGAACTGCGCCGGGTCGGCCTCAAGGTGACACATCCGCGCATGCGCATCCTGCAGATCTTCGACGAGGAGGGTGTAAAGCACCTTACTGCCGAAGATGTCTACAAGAGCCTGCTTGCCCACCAGGAAGATATCGGCCTGGCGACGGTATACCGCGTGCTGACCCAGTTTGAGGCAGCAGGCATCATCGTCAAGCACAATTTCGAGGGCGGCCAAGCGGTCTACGAACTCGATCGCGGCAAACATCATGACCACATGATTGATGTGGACAGCGGAAAAGTGATTGAGTTCGTCAGCGAGGAAATCGAACGCCTGCAGCACGATATTGCCGCGCGGCACGGATACGTGATCGAGGATCACAGCCTGGTGCTCTACGTGCGACCGAGCAAGCGTCCGCACAAGACCTGAATCGCGTTGACCGGGCGGCATCGAGCTTGTCGAAATCGCCCGCTGCATGCGGCGGAACTTTTCGATCACGACCTGCCGCCGTCGTGCGAATACGTCGCCGACTACACCGCACTGCGCGCCTGGGACTTCAAGCCCTGTTTGTCCCATGCTGAAATCCGCATCACCGAACACGGCTGGCTCGTCGCCTCGGCCTCCTATCACCTCAACGGCAAGGGTGGCTTCGACATGGGCAAGTGGCGCGGCACCAAGGCGAAGATGGATCCCGTGATGATGAGCTGCTGGCCGGGTTTCACTGACAGCCGGGGATCGGACCCACTCACAGGAACGGCGCAGTGGGAACACCGCGCCGTTCTTGCTCGCAAGCGGCTCTGACCCGGATACGGGTGTGGTGTGCGACTGGCGCGGATGGGGGCAAGGCCCGGATCCACGCTGGCTCTTCAGAAAAATCGACCCTGACGCCGCGTGTCTGCTGACTCCACGGTTTGATCAGACACGCGGCAGACCCACGCGGGCGGAGACGACCATACCGCGATCGCTTCGGTCCGGAAGCGCCGATGCACCCGACGGCGATCCAAGACCGGTGCGGCAACTGCCCCTCGTCGGAGTGTGCCGCACCCGTCTGCCGACCCGGATCAATGCTTCGCGGGGCGGTGCTTGCCAGTGCTGCTTTCGCGGGTGCGCGACGACGCGCCGGCCAGCAGGTGATGCTGGTGGGCGTCCGCGCTGAGTTCGATCACCGGGGAAAAGCCGCCAAAGATCATGCGCTTGCCATCGAACGGCATCGGGTGGGTTTCCATGTTCATCCGCGGATCTTTCATGACCTTGGCCATGCCGGCGTCACGGGTCTTCTTGTCGGGCCATTCGACCCACGAGAACACCACGGTCTCGTCGTCCCTGGCCTGCACGGCGCGGCGGAAATCCGTCTCTTTGCCGGTCGGCACGTCATCGCCCCAGCACTCCAGCACGCGGGTGGCGCCGTGTTCGATGAACACGGCATCGTTGTCGTTGGCCTGGCTGATGAATTTCGTCTTGTTGGCGGTGGGAACTGCAAGTACGACGCCATCGATGTAGGACATCTCGCTCTCCTGTCATCGCCCCGAACCCGGGGCTGGGCACCGCAGTGTGAACGCCGGGTGGTTATCTGCAGATCACGGAATGATTAAGCCCCTGCGCGTCGCGAACAAAGGGGTAGGGACCACTCGATGGGATAAGGACCGGAGATCGTCGTCCGAAAGAGTTTCGTGCCGGCGGGCACGACAGGCGGTACCGCGACTCCCATCGTCATGGCCGAGCTCGATGTAGGCGGGATGCGGTGTGAGTAACGAATCGTGATGCGTGGCGCAGCGCACTGCTGCGCTTGGCCAGGGAAATTGGGTGGCATCGTCGGTCATGCGCGCACGGACCGGGTTCGGGTCGGTGTAGCGATGGCAGCGCAGCACGTAATTTCCGTGGCCGACCAGACACGGCTTGTAACGCCGCCACGCGGTGCCTGTGCGTCGGTGGCGCGCAACCACGCCACCGTTGCAGCAGCCGAACGAGAGGTCTTCCTCAATCAGGGCTTTGACCGGTACGCCAGCGCGTCGGGAATCCTCAGCGGCGCCTTCGCCGGTAATCCGTGAAGAACCT
>JAPHUU010000326.1 GCA_026193555.1 Rhodanobacter sp. | reverse complement strand
GAGGGTCGGCAGGGATTCATACAAAAACCGGCAATTGCGCTTCTAACTTACCGTTTTTAAATGTGTTTCAGGATTGTGATTCGCTGGCTATCGCGCCTTCGATCTTCGTAGTCTCCGCCGTTGGATCCTTGGGCTTAAGCTGGGCCAGCAGTTCTTCAATCGCTTGTAGACGAGCTTCACGACGTCTCTGTTCCTCGATCTCGACGAGGCGCGCCTGCCGTTCCGCCGACAGTTCCGCCGCGTATCGCTCCGCATCGGCTCGGAAATGATCCCGCTCGTTGGTTGCCTCGATGCGCTGCTGGCCGAGCGTTTCATTCTGCCGTCGCAGATCCGGCACCTCTTTGGCCACCTTGGCGACCTGCTCGTACTCACGCCGGAGTGTTCGCAGTGCGTTCTCGGTTTGGCCGTAAAGTTCGGTGAGCCGGGCATTGTCACGGTTGAGCTGCATGGTCTCGTGATTCTTGGTGGTCACCAAGTCATTCGCCTGCCGTAGCTCGACCTGCAGCATCTGCACCTGCTGTTCGTGGCGGCGCGATTCCGCATCCCGCTGCTCCTTCGAGGACTGCCGGAAGTGTTCGAGCGCCTCACGCGCTTGTGTATGCTTTTGCTCCAGCGATTGGATGTGGGCGTCTTGGTCGGCGAGGCGAGCCTCTAGCCCAGCACCGCGCTCTTCCAGCGTCCGGACTGCCATGATGCGCTCCTGCAGTTGTCCCATCGCCTCCTGGTGCAAGCGCGTTTCTTCTTGCAGCGCCGTTTCGGTGCGTTGCAGGCGATCGCTCAAAGCCCGACCCTCGCGTTCCTGCGCTGCCAGCGCGTCTGCCGTCTTCTGAACGGCCGCATCGCACCGTGTCTGTGCTTCAGCCATCCGGGCATCGGCCTCCTCTTGGAGCCGTGCCGCCAACTGGGCCACCAGCGTCTGCAGCGCATCACTGATGGCGACGCCGGTCACTGGTGACGCGGACGCGTCGGCTTCCAGCTCTTTGAGATAGCGATGGATGGTGCTCTTGGAGCCGGTGTTGCCGAGTGCGACGCGGACGGCATCTACCGAGGGGTGCTTGCCCTGGGCGATCAAGCTATCGCGGGCCGTCTGGACCTCGGTCTTGTACAAGCCTGCGCGAGCCATGGCGGGTCTCCAGTGAATAACGTAATGCATTACATACCATGTAATTACGTAATATACAACAGCATTTGTTCAGCTTTCAAACTGGTGAAAGTAACACGGGATAATGTTGAATTATCCCACCTTATGGATAATCTAAGCCGGCTCCGACCCGGTTTCAGTATGAAACCCACAGGCGTGCGATGCCGGACTGGCCAAACCCGTTCACTCTGAAATGGCGCTTCTGGATTGCGACTTGGTTTTGGTAGTAAGCGACGATCGATAGCTAGAAACCGTATGCGGTTGCGAGCTTCGCGACCTCTACCCTTCGTTGCGACCACTCGCGCCAAACGGCACTGGCCCACATGTCAACGCGCTCCCCATGCTGCAGTGCATCCTGTGCTTCTAAAACAGGCACCCATGAAACGCGACTTAGAGAGTCCGGGGGCGTGATCCACGCTCCATATCGTCTCGACTTTGCCGAAATATCAGCCCGAACCTTGCGTAACCTAACGAGATCGAATCCGAATTCCCGGTTCAAGTACAGGGCAAGCACATGAGTGTTCATGCGTGTAATTGAGGCGACCGTGATTTCCGATGCCGGGTGCTGAGCCATGTACGTATCCACCGTAAGATGGTGGAAGGCCATACGTTCAGGATCAGAATATTCTCTGGAAAGTACCTCGCTGAAGGCAGCCCAGCAGCCTCGAGACGTGTCAATGTCATGCGGAGAAGGAATCTCGCTACGCAACGTGCCGATGCCGCAACGCGGGCATGTTTGGTAATCACTTGATTTAGGCATTCAAGTTTTTCTCAAAAAAAAGGTCATTGAGATTGAGGATGCGATGTAACGAATCAGATCGACACTAGCATCGCGCGTCAATCTGTTGACCAGCGCAGGCCAAGCTGAGAGATCGTGGCGACAGGCCCAGCCCCCAATTGAATGGTAATTTTTGGATCGATGGAAAAATCTGGAATCCGATGTAACCACTCTTCCAAAAAAATCCGAATTTCTAGCCGGGCTAGCGACGCGCCAGTACATCGATGTGCACCTACACCGAACGCGGCGTGTGCGGTCTTTCTGCGGTGGACATCCACTTTTGTCGGGTCCGGAAAAATAGATTCATCTAGACCGACAAAGGCCGTCGGCGCGACGATAATGTCATCGGCCTGGATGGTAACGCCGCAAAGGATTGTCGTCTCAATCGCAACGCGTGCCGGCGAGAAGATCGGATAGAGGCGCAAGAGCTCTTCAATGGTGCGCGCCATTGACTCCGGATGAAGCGTCAAGCGTCCTCGTTCCAACGGATTCTGCGCAAAAAAGCGCGCGAAGGCGGCAAGCGTGGAGACAATAGTATCGAGCCCAGCCGTAAAAACCACTATGACCAAATTCACCAAATCGTCCATGGGCAACGCGTTGCTACCGAGGCCAGCGGACATGATGCGTGAGATCAGATCGCCACCCGTACCGGTGGAGCGTCGCTGCGCGAGGGTTCTGATGTAACCGATCAAGTTGCCCATGCATTCGACATAAACATTAGCGGAAGTCGGGTTGATCAGTCCGTATGCCAAGTTCAACAGAAAATTTCGATCTGTCTTTGGGATATCGGCCATCTCAAAGAAGACTGCCATTGGCATGTGCGTGGCAAATTGAGACACAAACTCGCACGCGCCGCGTGAGATAAAACTATCAATGCAGGCACGAGCAGCCTCTCTGGCCGCTCCCTCGGCGGCATGTAGGTTTTTCGGCAGAAAGAGATCGGCGAAGACGTTTCGATAGCGTTCGCTTTGCGGCGGATCAAACTGCAGCGGAGGCATCGGTGGCTGGGGGTTGCGCTCGCGAGGCACAACTATGCATCGCGATGAGAACCGAGAGGCGTCGCGCAACACCTCTTTGACCACGGAGGACGAGGTGGCGATCCAGTGACCGCCGTTGCACTGTGTCCAGAAGACATCCGGT
>JAPHUU010000159.1 GCA_026193555.1 Rhodanobacter sp. | reverse complement strand
CCGATCGCGCTGCTAGGCGTGCCCGTGGATTGCAACTCATCGTTTCTCGCCGGCTGCGCGCAAGCTCCGCCGATGATTCGTGCAGCCTTGCGCAGCGCCTCGGCGAATGACTTTGCCGAGAACGGCGTGGACATTTCGGCGCCGGGACTGCTGGTCGACGTGGGTGATCTGCTGTTGTTCAATCGGGCAGAGGACCATGACGCGATTCGCGCCGCGGTCGAACGGCAGCTGGCGCTGAGGCGCGGGGTCGTATCGATGGGCGGAGATCACTCGATCACCTACCCGATCATGCGCGCCTTTGCGCCGCATTATCCGGGCCTCACGATCCTGCATTTCGACGCCCACCCGGATCTGTACGACGACTTCGAGGGCAACCGCTATTCCCATGCCAGTCCGTTCGCCCGGATCATGGAGGAGAAGCTCGCCGTCCGGCTGATCCAGGTCGGCATTCGCACGATGACCACGCACCAGCGGGCGCAGGCGGACCGTTTCGGGGTCCAGGTGGTGGAGGCCAGGCATTTCACCGACCGCGCCATCAAGCCGCCGGCCGGGCCGGTCTACATCACCATCGACCTCGATGCACTCGATCCCGCGTTTGCGCCCGGCGTGTCGCACCACGAGCCGGGCGGGCTGTCGGTGCGCGACATCCTGTCGGTGCTGCAACAGGTGCCGGGCCCGATCGTCGGCGCCGATGTGGTCGAGCTCAATCCCACTCGCGACTGGCAGGGCATGACCGCCATGGTCGCGGCCAAGTTCGTGCGCGAACTGGTCGGGCTGATGGCCGCTGGCGGCTGACGGAAGCTTCCCCATGCCGCCGGGTTCGCGCTACAGGAACGCCAGCGCCTGCGCGCAAGACTGTTCGACCTTGAGCGTCAGCAGCGCATCGGCGCGGGTGCGACCCAGATTGATGGCGGCGATCGGCTTGCCGGCCCTGGCGGCGGCGTTGACGAATCGGTAGCCGGAAAACACCATCAGCGAGGAGCCGACCACCAGCACCGCATCGGATGCGTCCAGCGCGGCGGCGGCACCGAGCACGCGCTGGCGCGGCACGTTTTCGCCGAAAAACACCACGTCCGGTTTCAGCATGCCGCCGCAGGCGGTGCAGGACGGTACGGCGAAGGTGGCGAAATCGTGTCCGTTCAGATCGGCGTCGCCATCGGGTGCATCGACCGCGTCCAGCATCGCCCAGCCCGGATTCAGCCGCAGCAGTTCGCTCTGCAGCGCCTGGCGCGGCATCCGCCGTTCGCAGCCCATGCAGCGCACCTGATCAAGCCGTCCGTGCAAGTCGACCACGGCCTCGCTGCCCGCACGCTGGTGCAGGCCGTCCACGTTCTGGGTCACCAGCAGTTGCAGCTTGCCCCGCTGTTCGAGCCGCCGCAGGGCATGATGAGTGTCATTCGGCGACGCGTGGCCGAAGCGACGCCAGCCAATCAGGCTGCGTGCCCAGTAACGCCGGCGGGCGTAGTCATCGCCGATGAAGGCCTGGTAGGTGACCGGCTGGCTGCGCTTCCAGTCACCGGCCCGGTCGCGGTAATCGGGGATGCCCGAGTCGGTGCTGCAACCGGCGCCGGTCAGCACGAACAGCCGCCGGTGGGCGTCGACGAAATCAGCCAACGCCGCAAGCCCGGCGATGGGCCGATCAGTCAGGATCTGTTCGGGGATGTCTTCTTGTACCGGCATGGGCAGGGCAGGCCATTGTCGATCGGGTTCTGGCGCCAGCATGGCTGGCGTGACCGCAAGGCGCCACGCCAGCGCCTCACGATAGCAAAATCGGCCCGCTACGGCAGCGGCAGGCTGCTGTAGCGGCCGATGTCGCTGACGGGTGATGCGTCTCAGGTCCGACGCAGGAGCTGGTAGGCCTCCAGCGCATCTTGGCGGGATGTGGCCAGGTCGACCAGTGGCGACGGATAACCGCTGCGGGTCAGCACGGATGGCGTTTTCCAGGGTTCGTGCAGCAGCTCCCGCGGCAACGATGCCAGCTCGGGCAACCAGCGCCGCAGGTAGATGCCCTCCGGGTCGAACCGCTTCGCCTGGGTCACCGGGTTGAACACGCGGAAATAAGGCGCGGCGTCGGCGCCGCAGCCGGCCGCCCATTGCCAGCCCAGCGTGTTGCTGGCCAGGTCGGCATCGACGAGGGTGTCCCAGAACCAGCGCGCGCCATGGGACCAGTGCTGGCGCAGGTTCTTGGTCAGGAAACTGGCGACGATCAT
>JAPHUU010000068.1 GCA_026193555.1 Rhodanobacter sp. | reverse complement strand
CGAGATTGTGCTCCAGCTGTTCACGCCGGCTGGCGCCGAGCACCACGGTGGAGACATGCGGATTGAGCAGGCACCAGGCGATCGACAGCTGCGCGAGGCTGACACCCAGCTCGTCGGCGATCGGCTGCAGCGCTCGCACCTTGTCCAGGTTCGCACCGTCCGGTCCCAGCACGCTCTCGCGCAGCCATTCATAACCGGGCTGGGTCAGCCGCGAGCCGGCCGGCACACCCTCGTTGTACTTGCCGCTGAGCAGCCCCGAGGCCAGCGGCGACCAGATCGTGGTGCCCATGCCGTAGGCCGCATACAGCGGGGTGTATTCCACTTCCACCCGCTCGCGATGCAGCAGGTTGTACTGCGGCTGCTCGACTACCGGCGCGTACAGGTGGTTTTCGCGGGCGATGCGATGCGCATCGCGAATGCGGTCGGCCGGCCACTCGCTGGTGCCCCAATAGAGCACCTTGCCCTGGCGGACCAGCGTGTCCATCGCCGCCACGGTTTCCTCGACCGGCGTATCCGGATCGGGACGGTGGCAGAAGTACAGGTCGAGATAATCCACCCGCAGCCGCTGCAGCGCCTGGTGACAGGCCTCGATCACGTGCTTGCGCGACAGCCCGCGCTGGGTCGGCAAGGGGTTGTCCACGGCGCCGAAGAACACCTTGCTGGAGACGCAGTAACTGTCGCGCGGAAAGCGCAGGTCGCCCAGCACGTCACCCATCAGTTGCTCGGCCACGCCGTTGTTGTAGGTCTCGGCATTGTCGAAGAAGTTGACCCCGCGATCGTGCGCCAACGCCAGCATGTCGCGTGCCTGCGAGCGGTCCACCTGGCGGCCGAAGGTGACCCACGCGCCCAACGACAGCGCGGACAGTTGCAGGCCGGATTTTCCAACGCGTCGGTAATGCATGGTGAACTCCTTGGACAAGAGAAACAGGGCATCCCGAAAAGGGAACGCCCTGCGGCCGCGCGGAACAGCAGCATGCCAAGGTAGGGACGGCGGCGTCCAATCGCCAGCCCGTTCTTCAATGCGCGAAGCGGTCGATCACTGGTATTCCCGGTGTTCTCCCATTCCAACAAGAGGTCACGATGTCCACGATCCAAGGCTGGGCCGTTGCGCAGGCGGGCAAGGCACTCGAACGGCAGACCTTCGACGTGGGCGCGCGGGCCAAGGGGCTGAGCGTGGGCCAACGCGTCGGCATCGGCTGGACTGCCGGCAGCTGCATGCACTGCCGGCCTTGCCTGTCCGGCGAGCAGAACCTGTGCGGCGAGCTGGTGGCGACGATCGGCGGCCATCACGGCGGTTTCGCCGACACCGTCCGCGCGCATTGGGCATGGCCGGTGCTGCTGCCCGAGGGCATCGACCTGGCCAGCGCCGGGCCGCTGCTGTGCGGCGGCATCACCGTGCTCAAGCCGTTCCTCGAATACGACATCCCGCCCACCGCCCGCGTCGGCGTGGTCGGCATCGGCGGACTCGGCCACATGGCGGTGAAGTTCGCTGCCGCCTGGGGCTGCGAGGTCACCGCATTCACCTCCACCGCAGCCAAGGCCGACGAATCGCGTGGTTTCGGCGCCCATCACGTGGTGGCCAGCCGCGATGCCGAGGCGATCAATGCGATAGCCGGCACCCTCGACCTGCTGCTGGTCACCGTCAACGTGCCGATGGACTGGAACGCCCTGCTCGGCACGCTGGCGCCCAAGGGCCGCATGCACGTGGTCGGTGCCGTGCTGGAGCCGATCCCGATACCGGCGTTCGCGTTGATCGGCAAGCAGCGCCAGGTCTCCGGCTCACCCACCGGCTCACCGGTGGACATCGCCCGCATGCTGGCCTTCGCCGCCCGTCACGACATCCGCCCGCAGATGGAGATGTTTCCGATGTCGCAGGTCAACGAGGCGCTGAAGCACCTCGACGACGGCAAGGCGCGCTACCGGATCGTGCTCGAAGCGGGGCGCTGAGCGGGTTCGAAGGTCTGACGCCGCGCAACTGAACCGGTCACCATGACGGGGAGCCGCGGCAACCTGTGACAGCGTGCGCCGGCGCCGACGCTACCCCAACAGCAGTGAGGCGAGATACATGGCCAGAACCGCGAAAACAGCCATCTCGCCGTACATCCACAGCTTGCCCTTGCGGCGTTCGATGAAGGTCAAATACTGGTCGCGACGCCGTTCCGACATTCGGTAACGATTGCTCATGTAGCTCACCCTCCCGCAAGGCGATGATCAGGCTCAGCAGACTTGATGATCGAAAGTCCCCACTTCCCCCACGGCGCCCGACTACCTGATGAAGTTGCGCCATGAGTCCCCACCGATCTTGCTTCAATGCGCCGACGCGAACAAGAGGGAGTCCCTCCCAGTGACACATGCGCCTGAAGAGGCTCGCGACTGCGACAGGCCGAATTTCCGACACGGAAATGACGCCAGGCTGCCAAACCGTGGTTTTCAAAAGCGTGGACTGACGCGTCGCTGCCCGAACACGCACCGAAGCAACCACTCGTCAGCGCAACAATGCCAACGCTGCCCCCAACACCACCGCCGCAAAAATCCCCGCCACCACATCATCCACCATTACGCCCATGCCGCCCTTGAGATGCCGGTCCATCCAGCGGATCGGCCACGGCTTCCAGACGTCGAACAGGCGAAACAGCGCGAAGCCGGCGACAACCATCCACCACTGGAAACCACTGACGGGAAGCAGGGCCGGCAGCAGCAGCGGGATCAGGGCGATCCACTGACCGATGAATTCGTCCCACACCAGACTGCGGTGATCGTCCACGTCGATGGCGCGACCGGCGATGTCGCAGGCCCACACGCCGATCGCGAATCCCGACAGCAGCACCAGCACGTACCAAGGCAGCGGCAGCTGGCGCAACAACAGCCACGGCAACAGCGCGGCCAGCGAGCCGAAGGTGCCCTGGGCCACCGGTGTCAGGCCCGAGCCGAAACCGCAGGCCAGCCAGCCGGCGGGCGTAGCCAGCAGCGCGCGGCGTTGTTCGGCACTGAGATG
>JAPHUU010000205.1 GCA_026193555.1 Rhodanobacter sp. | reverse complement strand
CTTTGCGGCGCTTGAATCCCCTACCAGATCTTTACCCGATCCTTCGGTGCCAGGTACAGCTTCTGGCCCGGCTTCACCGGGTACGCGTCATACCAGGCGTCGAGGTTGCGCACGGTCTGGGCGCGGAAGTTGGCGGGGGCGTGGACGTCGGTGGCGAGGCGCTGGCGCTTGGCGGCTTCGCGCATCTTCGAGCGCCACGCCTGGCCGAAGGCGAGGAAGAAGCGCTGGTCGCCGGTGAGGCCGTCGATCACCGGTGCGGGCTTGCCGCCGAGCGAGTTGTGGTACGCGATGTAGGCAATGGTGAGACCGGAAACATCGGCGATGTCCTCGCCCAGGGTCTGCTCACCGCTGACGTGCAGGCCGGGCAGTACCTCGTACTGGTCGAACTGCTTTGCCAGTTGCTGGCCGGCGGCCTTGAAGTGGGCCAGGTCGGCCGGGGTCCACCAGTTTTCCAGTTTGCCCTGGGCGTCGAATTCGGCGCCGGTGTTGTCGAAGCTGTGGCTGATCTCGTGGCCGATGATGGCGCCGATCGCGCCGTAGTTGGCGGCGGCGTCGGCCTTGGGGTTGAACAGCGGCGGCTGCAGGATCGCGGCGGGGAAGTTCAGTGCGTTCTGCAGCGGCAGGTTCACCGCGTTGACGGTCTGCGGGGTCATCCACCACTCGCCGCGATCGGCCGGCTGGCCGAGCTTGGCGCGCTGGTGCTGGTACTCGAACTTCTCCGCGGCCAGTACGTTGGCCAGCGGGTTGTCGGCGCTGATCTTCAGGCTGGCGTAGTCGCGCCAGGTTTCCGGATAGCCCACGCTGACGCGCAGGGTGTCGAGCTTGGCCTGGGCCTTCTGCCGGGTGGCCGGGGTCATCCAGCTCAGCGTGTCCAGACGCTGGTGGAAGGCGACGATCAGGTTGCTCACCAGCTGCTGTACTTCCCGCTTCGACGAGGCCGGGAAATAGCGCTGCACGTAGAGCTGGCCCACCGCGTCGCCGAGGTCGCCATTGGTGGCGCTGACCGCGCGCTTCCAGCGCGGTTGCTGTTCGGGCGTGCCCTGCAGCGTGCGGCCGTAGAAGTCGAAGTGCAGATCGGCGAACGCCTTCGGCAGCAGGCTGGCGCTGTGGTCGAGGGTGTGGAAGCGCAGCAGCAGTTTCCAGTCGGCCAGCGGCTCGCTGGCGACCAGCGCGGACAGGCCGCTGATCGCGGCGGGCTGCCACACGTCGATCTGCTGCTGGCCGTCGAGGCCGGCGGCCTTGAAGTAGGCGTTCCAGTCCAGGCCCGGCGCCTTGCTGGCGAAGTCGCTCATCCGCCACAGGTTGTCGGCCTTGTGGATGTCCTGGCTGTCGAGCAGGCTTTCCTGGGCCTGCGCGATCTTCGTCTCCAGTGCCAGGATGGTCTTTGCCTTGGCGTCCGCATCGGTGGCGCCGGCCTGCTTCAGCAGCGCGGCGACGTAGTGCTGGTATTTGCCGCGCACCGCGACCATCGCCGGGTCCTGCGACAGGTAGTAGTCGCGGCTGGGCATCGCCAGGCCGCCCTGCAGCAGATAGGCGACGTGCTGCGAGGGGTCTGTCAGACCCTGGGTGACGAACAGGCCGAACAGGTGCTCGGTATGGAAATTCGTCGCGTTGATCGGATCGACATCGGCGCGCAGGCGGCTGCCCAGTACGCGGGCGAGGTCGTTCTTCGAGGCGATCGCGTCGATCGGCTTCAGCTCGGGCTGCAGCGGCGCCAGGCCGTGCTTCTCGATCGCGGCCTTGTCCATCCAGGCGGCGTAGAAATCGGCGATCTTGCGCTCATTGCTGCCGGCGGCGGGGTGGTGGGCGCCGGCGTGGCCGATCAGCTCTGCGGTGCGCTGCTCGGCCTGCTCGAACACCTTGAAGAAGGTGCCGGTGCTGGAGCGGTCGGCGGGGATGGTGGCAGTCTTCATCCATGCGCCGTTGGCGTAGCCGTAGAAGTCGTCACCAGGCTGTACCGCATGGTCGACGCCGGCCAGGTCAACACCGATGGCCTTCGGTGCGGGCGCGGCGGCCCAGGCGGTGGAACCGCAAAGAGCGACGGCGATCGCCGCGGTCAGCATCCATCGAGTGCGTTGCATGGGTTCGTTCCGGCTAGAGAAAGGTGACGCCCATGATAGTCCCCCGGTTCCGGCATCGCGGCATGACCATCGGGCTATGCCGCTACTTCTCGATGCGGTAGTTCAGGCTGGCGCGGTTGAAGTCGGTGGCGCTCTGCGCCTCCAGATTCCAGCGCTTGCCGAGTCGGTAGCGCAGGGTGATCACCTGACCCGGATCGAACAGGCCGACGCCGTAACTGAGGTACAGCCGCGGCGACAGGTACTTGCCCACGGTGAACGCCGAACCGCCGCCGAGCGCGGCACTGCTGGAGACGCCGACATCGATGCCGATCTTCGAGCCCACGCTCCTGGCGAGCAGGTCGCCGGCGGCCGAACCCAGTGCCTGCGCGGCGGAGCTGACCATGCTTCCCTCTCCGCCCTTCACCTGCGACAGCGGCTTGCCGGTGACCAGGTAGGACAGCGCATCGGACTGATCCATCACCGGCCTGGAAAACACCGTGAGCACCGGCCGCTGCGCGTTGCCGGAGATGTTCAGCCCGACCACCTGGCCTTCGTCGATGGTGGCGTTGGGGTTGAGCTTGCGTATCGCGCGGATGTTGAGGCCGGGGTTGTCGATCGGGGTCCCGGCGAACAGCAGCTGGCCGCGCTGGATCTCCAGGTTCTGGCCGTAGGCCTTGTAGGTGCCGTCGATCGCGAGCTGGCCCTGGCCGCTGGCGGCGCGGCCGGGGCGTTCGGTCACGGTCAGTACGCCGCTGAGCCGGCCGTCGAGGCCCATGCCGACCAGGTGCGTCCTGCTGCCGAGGTCGACCTTGACTCGCGCGCTGATCAGCAGCCGGCTGGCCGCCTTTTCCTGCTGCGGCCGGTCGATCACCACCACGTCGGGTGAGGCCCGGGTGGCGCCGGCGCCGGGCAGTTTTTCAAGATTCACGTCGGCGCTGTCCACGGCTATCGCGCCGCCGATGGTGATGCCTCGGCCGTCCTGTTGCACGGTGAGGTCGGGCGAAATCACCAGCCGCGCCGCGGGGATGTCGGCCGCGGTGAACTGGCTGCCCTTGAGGGTCAGCGAGGTCTGCGCCGTGGCGCCGAGGCCGGCGTGACCGTTGATCGCCAGAGTGCCCTTGCCGGACTGCACGCTGCCGTCGATCTGGAACTGCTTCGCATCGCTGCTGCTGAGGAGCAGCCGACCCTGGGTCAGCTTGAGCCCGGCGGCGGGCAGCTCGACGGCAAAGTCGGTGATCCGGGCCTGACCGGTGACGGCCGGCTGCTGCAGCGTGCCGCCAAAGCGGACGTTGCCATCGAGGCCGCCCTTGACGTTGGCCAGATCGCGGCTGAGCAGCTCGATGAAGGCGAGATTGTTCAGGCGCAGGTTCAGCTGGCCGCCCAATGCCTGCTGCTTGCCGTCGATGGTCATCTGGCCGTCCAGACGTCCATCGGCATCGAGTTCGCCGTGCACGTCGATCCGCTGGTTGCCCGGCGAAAATTCGGCGTTCAGGCGCAACTGGTTGTAGCTCAGCAGCGGCGCGCCGGCGTGGTCGGCATGGGTGACGCTGCCGCGGTCGGAGCTGATCGAGGCGGTGCCGCTCAGTTCGCCGGCGGCACTGCGGCGGAGCTTGCCATCGCCCTGCAGGACGCCATCGACACGCAGCGGCAGATCGGCCTCGCCGGCCGCGTTCAGCAGCAGGGCCAGCGGCAGCTGACGCAGCCGGTAACGGCCGTTGAGGTTGCCGGCGGTGTCCCGGTTCGCCGCCACGCACAGCAGCGGCTCGCCGGCGCTCAGGCACAGCTCGGACAGACTCAGCGCGCCGTTGGCGTAACCCAGCTGCGTCGCCTGCTGCAGGTGCCAGCGGGGCAGCCCCTGCGGGTCGAGGTTCAGGGTCGACAGGGTGCCGTTCCAGGCGGCACCGTGACGCGCGCCGTGCAGCGCAAGTTCGCCGGACAGCTGCGTACCGCGGGCGGTGACGGCGAGGCGGTGATCGCCTTCGCTGCCTTCGGCCAGCAGGTGGAGTCGCTGGAAGGTCAGGCCCTGCAGGTGCACTCCCGCGCCAGTCAGTTCCAGCTTGCCGGCCGGACGGCTGAGGTCGGGGAGGCCGACGATCAGCCGCAGGCGGTCGACATGTTGTTGCCGCCAGGTCAGCGCACGGGCGTGCAGGGTGCCGTTGATGCTCGCGATCGGCAGCGTGCCGGCGATCCGGAAATGGCCGTCCAGATGGCCGCCGGCATCCGGCAGAAAATCGCCCAGCGAGGCGACGGTCAGGTTGACGTCGATGGCGTTGCTGCTGCCAGGCGTGGCGTTGATCTTGACGCTGCTGCCGCCGGAAGCCAGCGCGAGCTGGCCATCGACCACCCGCGCGGGTGACAGGTGCAGCTTGCCGGCGCCGCGCACGTCGCGCTGGCGCAGGGTGCCGTCCAGGGTGCGGATCTCCAGCGTGGCGTCGGGGCCCTGCTTCGGCAGCCGGCCCTGGCTGGCGATGTCGAAGTTCAGCGCACCGTCCCAGCCGGCCAGCCACTGGCCGGGATCGAGCCGGTCGGCGCTGGCCTTGAACTGCCACGCCAGTTCCGGTTGCAGGCTCAGGCTGCCGCTGGCCTGCATGCTCCCTTGTGGCTGCTTCAGGGTCAGCGCATGCAGCGTGATCAGGCGATCCGTGCCGTCGAGGTCCAGCGTGAGGTCGGCCGGCTTGCCCGGTGGCCCCAGCCGCAGTCCGGCCCCCGCATGGAACGCGGTCAGGCTGCCGCTGGCCTCGAGGCTGCCTTCGCTGGCCAGCGGCTGGCCGGCCAGCCGGGTCGGCAATTGCACGCCTTTCCACTGGACCGCGAACCGGCCGCTGAGCGGCTGCGCGTCGAGCTGCAGCGAGCCGCTGGCTTGCAGGCTGCCCTTGATCTGCGGCGAGGTGAGGCTGAACTGCTGCAATTGCAGTGACTTCATGTCCTCGCCGAGGCGGGCGGTGATCGGTTGCAGCAGCAGCCGGTAGCCGTTGAGATCGACCCGGCCGGTGAGGCTGCCGGCGCGGCGATCGCCCTTGCCTCGCAGCGACAGCGCCATGCTCTTGATCGCGTTTTCGCCGAGCCATGGCCTGGGGTCGAAGCGGGGGACGTCGAGCGTGCCGGTCCACGCGTAGCGGCCACCCTGCTGCAGATCGAGTTGCAGCCGGGCGGACATCGGCTGGCTCAAGGTGACGGCGAACTGCGCACGCCGGCCATCGCTGTGGGCGGTGAGCTGGCCGGCGTAGGCCACGTCGCCGACCCGCCAGGCGAATGCGGCGCGACCGTCGCCGCGATAGCCCGGTCCGCTCACCAGCGTGCCGGTGAGATCGGCGTGTCCCGCTGGCGCGCGCAAGGCCAGCTGCCGCAGCGCCAGACCCTGCCTGGTCCAGCTGCCGGCGAGATCGAGCTGGCTGGAGGCGAACACCGGCTGGCCCGCCCGGGTGATCTGCACCGCACCGATGTGCACGCGATCCAGCTGCATGTCCAGCGGCGGTTGCAGGTTGAAGCGGCCCTCGCCCGGAGGTTGCCGGGGCGTGCTGGGCGGCAGCGCCACGGTGATGCCATCGGCCGTGAGGTCGAGCACGTGCAGCCGCTTGCCAAGCAACGGCCAGAACGCGAGGTCGACGTGCGTGCTGGCGATGCGCACGTCCAATCCCTTGCCATCGCGGTAGCGCACGCCGCGCAGATCGAGCGGTCCGATCAGCCGTCCCTGCACGCCTTGCACGCTCAGTGCGCCATCGGTGGCGCTGATCGCCCGCGCCAGCGCAAAACGCAGGCCGGCGCCGGTGCCAAGCAGCCAGCCGAGGGCCAGGCCGCACAGCAGGACAACCAGCAGCAGCGCGAGGCCCAGCCAGCGCAGCCAGCGACGTCGCCGCGGCAGGGCGGTGGCGGTGGTCGGGGCTGTCATGTTCGCGCCCTCACAGGTCCGGTCCGATCACGAGGTGCAGTTCGATGCCGTGCCGCTGTGGGTCGTGGATTGGCGCGCCCAGATCGACCCGAATCATGCCTACCGGCGACAGCCAGCGCACGCCCAGGCCGGCGCCGATCTTCGGCCGGTAGTCGGTGCCGTTGAACGCATTGCCCGCATCGACGAACGCGGCGACGCCCCACTTGCGGGTGAAGTAGTGCTCCACCTCGGTGCTGCCGATCAGCAGGTTGTGCCCGCCGATCACCCTGTCGTAGCTGTTGCGCGGCCCGATCGATTCGAAGCCGTAGCCGCGCACCGAGCTGGCGCCGCCGGCGAAGAAGCGCAGTTGCGGCGGCAGCGCGGCGAAATCGCCGGTCCAGATCATGCCGGCGCTGCCACGCACGATCAGCCGGTTGTTGCCGGCGAAGGCGCGAATCCACTTCGCGTCGGCGGTGATCTGGCTGAAGCGGGTATCCGACAGCGCGCTGCCGGCGGTGCTGCGCGCGGCAAGGGTCAGCGACCAGCCGCGGCGCACGAAGGCGAAGTTGTCCGCCCGCTTGCGGATCAGTGCCGCTTCGGCAAACACCAGCGTGCTGTTGCCGTGATCGACGCCCGGCGTGTTGTCCGGCTCGTTGCCGATCTTGCCCACGGTGAAGGTGCCGGACAGTGCGTGCACGCCCAGCGTGCGCGTCCAGCCCCGCCACTGCCGGCTCTCGTTGGCCACCAGTTCCAGCGTGCGCGATTGCGAGGTGCTGGTGTTGGCGTCGCGGTAGTTGGCGCCGAAGTTGAAACTGCGCTGGTGGGGGCCGGGCATCGGTATCGAGTACAGCGTGGACAGCATCTTCAGCCGCTGTGCCAGCAACAGCTCGTTCTTCCACTTGTGGCCGCGCCGGTTGATCCAGCGCCGCTCGACGCCGCCGCGCACGCCGAAGCCGGTGTCGGTGCCGATGAACGGGCCGCCGGTGTAGATGGTCTGTTTGGCCGGCGCCAGCTGCACCCCGATGTCGACCACGCCGTCCTTTGCCTGGTCGACATCAGGCAGGACATTGACCACCGCGAAATAGTCGGCACTGTTCAGCGCCTGCTGCAGCTGCAGCAGCTGATCCTGCGAAAAGTAGTCGCCGGACTTGAACGGCAGGTAGCGATCGAGGAAGCCCGGGCGGAACTGCGAGCCGTCGAAAACGATATGGCCGTAGCGATAGCGCGGCCCGGCCTGCCACGCCAGCTTGATCGCGGCACGGCGCTCGGCGCGGCTCACTTCCACCCGGTGCGTGACCAGCCGGGCGTCGAGGAAGCCGTTCGCGGTGAGCTGGGCGCTGAGCGCATCGCGGGCGGCCTCGTATTCGCCATGATTCAGCTGCCGGCCCTTGAGGCGCCGGATCGCCTGCGCGGCGCGGTGGATTGGCGCGATCTCGCTGGCGCTCTGGTCCAGTTGCAGGTCGACCGTGGCGATCCTGACCGGCTCGCCCGGTTGCACGTGCAGCGTGACCTGCCAGTCCTTGCCGACCTGCCGCAGGTCACCGGTGACGGTCGCCTCGTAGTAGCCGTAGGGTTCGAGCGCGACTTTCACCTGCTCGGGGGCGCGCTCGTACAGCCGCCGGGCCTGCGCATCGCTGATCTCGCGGTGGCCGTACTGCGACAGCTCGACCGCGGAAACCACCGCGTTCCGCAATGGATCGCCGATGCCGTCCACGGCCAGTTTCACCCCGGCATGGGCCACTCCGGCGACCAGCAGCAGCGGCAGCACGAGCATCTGCAGCAGCAGCGGATTCGGACGTCGGGGGCTTCGGCGCATGCGTGGGGTCCGTCCTGGGGCGTGTGCTCGGAACCACAGTCTACTCAGGCGGATGTGGGCCTGGTATGAATGTCGTCGTCGCGGCACACGTCCGCAGCAGGCGTGCCTGATGGTCGATGCGGCCGACCGCCTCAGCCGGCCTTGTCGCCCGCCTTGTGCGCGATCCAGGCGCCGATCACCGCCGAGAAGTACGGGATCGACTGCGCGCCGAGGATGAACATCCACAGCGTGCCCTCGACGTAGCGGGTGCCGTAGCCCAGCGCCATGCCAACGATGCACAGCACCAGCGCGATCGCCATCATCAGCTCCTCGCGCACCGGCGCGAACGCGGCGAAGCCCGACTCGCCCAGTCGCCGGCTCTTGGCGGTGACCACGAACGAGGTCTTCTCGCGGGTCAGCCCGTGCAGGATGCCGCGCGCGATCGCATGGCTGAGGCTCATGCTGGCCAGCGAGGCCATCAGCGTGTCGCGCCAGCTGCACGGCACGCGGGCGCGGTACAGCACGATGCCGAAGATCGCCTTGGCGAAGAAGAAGCCGATCACCGGGATCAGGAACAGCTGCATCGGCAGGCTGAAGTACTGCGGGAAGGCCACCATGCCGGCGGTCCAGAACAGCGCCATCAGGGTGAACACCAGGTGCAGCGCGTCGGCGAACCAGCTGAACCAGCCGGTGAGGAAGTGGAAGCGCTGGCCGGCCGACAGCGGACCGGGCTTGACCATCCAGCTCCAGCGTCCCTTGAGGATCTGCATCGCGCCGAACGCCCAGCGATAGCGCTGGCTCTTGTAGGCCTTGAAGTCGGCCGGGGTCAGACCCTTGCCCATCGGTTCGTCGACGTAGATCAGGTCGTAGCCGGCGTGCATCAGGCGCAGGCCCAGCTCGGCGTCCTCGCAGATCGTCCACTCCGACCAGCCGCCGGTGCCCTCCAGCGCGGTACGCCGCACCATCGTCATGGTGCCGTGCTGGATGATCGCGTTGCGCTCGTTGCGATGGTGCATGCCGATGCGGAAGAAACCGTCGTACTCCCACGCGGTCATGCGGCGGAACGTGTTGTGCTCGAACTCGCGGTGCGCCTGCGGGCATTGCACCACCGCCACCTTGGGGTCGTGGAAGTGGCCGGTGAGGGTGGCCAGCCAGTCCGGTCGCACCTCGTAGTCGGCGTCGATCACCGCCACCACGTCGGCGTCGGGGTCGGTCTCCTTCAGGCCGAAGTTCAGCGCGCCGGCCTTGAAGCCGGGCCACGGTTCCAGATGGAAGAAGCGGAAGTGCTTGCCCAGCTTCTCGCAATATTCCTGCACCGGCCTCCATACCGCCGGATCCTTGGTGTTGTTGTCGATCACCAGCACTTCGTAGTTGGCGTAGTCCAGCGCGGCCAGCGAATCGAGCGTGACGATCACCATCTCCGGCGGTTCGTTGTAGCAGGCCAGGTGGATCGACACGAACGGCTGCCGGTCCGGCCGGTCCGGTCGCAGCATGCCGGCATGGCGCAGCCAGGTCGGTCGCCACAGCACCTCGGTGAACTCGAAGCCGTTGATCAGCAGGATCGCCAGGATCGCGATCTGCGCCGGGAACAGCAGCGTGAGCATGGTCCAGTCGATCCAGCTCAGGTAGAAATTGAACGGCAGCGTGGCCGCCCACACGATCAGCCCGCAGGCGAGCTGGATCAGCATGGCGAAGAACAGCCGCCCCGTCAGCTTGAAGCGGCTGAAGCGGCGCGCGAAGAAGATCATTGGCAACAACGCCAGCAGGCTGGCGGCCAGCGCCTTCCATGGCCAGCCGGTGTCCTCGGTCACCGGGCCGGTGAACGGGAACTTCAGCTGGCGGTCGGCATTGAACATGCCCCAGTAGGCGCCGGTGCGGCCCTCGCCGAGCCCTTCCTTCCACGGCTGGTCGAACGCCTCCATCACGTAGTAGTCGATGTGCTCGCGCCTGGCCACGTTGAACCAGTCGCGCAGGAAGATCGCCTCGTTGGAGACCGAGGGGTAGGCATATTCGTGGCGGTCGCCGTTGGACGGCCAGCCGATTTCGCCGACCACGATCGGCTTGTTCGGATACATCCGGTGGATTTGGTCGTAGGCGCCAAGCGCCTGGTCCAACGCCGGATGGGGATTGCCGGAAGGGCCGCTCACCGGCACGCCATTCCAGAACGGGAACAGGTGGATGGTGATGAAATCCACGTGCTGCGCCAGTTCGGGATACTTCAGCCAGATATAGTCCGGCTCGGCGATCGACACCGGCTGGTGCAGCGCGGCGCGCACCCTGTCAGCGTAGGCCATCAGCTGCGCGGGGCTGACGTCGCCGCGGAACAGTGCCTCGTTGCCGACGATGACCCGGTTGATCGTGCCCGGGTAATGCCGCGCCTGGGCGATCAGCGTCTCGATTTCCTTCTCGTTGTTGTCCAGCCGACGGTCGATCCACGCGCCGGCCATCACCTTCAGCCCTTCCTTTTCGGCCAGCCGTGGCAGCTGCGGGTTCTGCAGCATCGAGTAGGTGCGCACGCGCGAGGTGTAGCGGCTTACCAGCTTGAGGTCGCTGTCGATCTCGTCGTCGCTGGGAAAGTCGTTTTTCAGCGGGCTCTGGTAGCGCTGGAATACCGACAGCGCCATGCCGCCGATCTTGCCGTGCCAGTCCTCCGGGCCATGCGGCAGGTTGCCCCACCACCACAGCCCGATGTTCATCGCGGCCACGATCAGTGCGAGCACCATGGCGGTGAACAGCGGGTAGCGGCTGTCGTGATGGGTTGCGGTGGTTCTCAAGAAGGATCCCGGGGAGAGCCTGCGCAACAGGCGACAAAGCCTGCGGAGCTTAACCAATGCGGGGCTGCAGGCTCAACACGACGCGCCGGGGCGGTCAGCGCCAGGTCAGCATGGCATTGAGCCGCGTCGATGGAGACGCCCCCGTGCAGCCCATCACGGCTGGACTAGTGAAATGAACACCGTACCGGCCATACGGCATGAAAGCTAAGCCGCCACCATCGCGCCGCTGAGGATGCGCGATGTGCTGCATTGCCATGAGGGAAGCTCCTGCCGATGATCCGGCAAGGCCCGTCACCAACGCGCTGGCCGCTGTGCTGCGGTGGCCCAGGGCTGGGTCGGTCAGAGCTGCTGGAAGTTCGGTGTTGGCTCGCCGTCACGGCTGGCGCGAGACGGAGTTCAATTTCGCCAGGCAGCCCGTGGGCAATGCGGAGACGGCGTGGGCAGACAAGGGCATCGCCTTCTTGAAGTCCTTGATCGTCTTGTGAGGATGCCGTGCGCCGTCCTCGACGGGTGGCCTACGCGGCGTCAGGGTGAACTTGTGCGCGCAAGTTCTTGCGTCAATGCCGCCGGTGGGGCTGTGCCTGCTCACGAACCGAGCAGATGAATTTCGCGCATACCGCGCAGATTGCACGCAGTCGCGCATTGGTATGGCCGGTGCCGCCTTGCACGCATGGTCCTGCGATGACTGCATGCTAGGAAAATTTCGCATGGACCGCCGCATTTCACGCGTGCATCCTCATGGGGATCCGTGAAGGGATCTGTCTGAATCTGAAGACGATGCACCCGGGCGTTCGGCAGGCAGATGGCATCCGGCATCGCAGGGGTGCAAATCATCAAGCGGCGGGAGGCATGTCAGGCGCCGCGCACCGCGGCTGGGGCGGCCTGCAAACGGTCGCGTCCGCTCCTGCCGCATTGAACGTCTGAAATCGCATGGAGAGGTATGGACTTCATCACTGTCAAGAAGCTGCAGCGAGATTTCGGGCTGCCCTATACGGCTGCCGCCAGCCTCATCGGCGAGCAGCGCAAGCTGATGGATCTGGTAGCCGAGAGCTTCGTGGAGCTTGAGGAGCACGGCAGATACCAGTGGTGCTGTGGTGCCGGCGGCGGCGTCAGCTCCAACGAGCGCGCCGACGAGCTCCGGATGACCGCCTTCAAGCGCAAGAAGGCCCAGATCGAAGAGGTGGAGCCGGACCGCATGGTCACCATATGCGCGACCTGCCGAACGCAGCTCGAAGAGGGCATCGAGGAATTCAAT
>JAPHUU010000151.1 GCA_026193555.1 Rhodanobacter sp. | reverse complement strand
CGAAAAGCCGATGGTGCGCTCGATGCTGTCCGAGTCGCTGCGTGCGGTGGTTTCGCAGTCGCTGCTGAAAAAGGTGGGGGGCGGCCGAGTGGCGGCGCACGAGATCATGGTGGGCATCCCGGCGATCCGCAACCTGATCCGCGAGGACAAGGTGGCGCAGATGTATTCCTCGATCCAGACCGGTCAGCAGTTCGGCATGCAGACGCTGGATCAGTGCCTGCAGGATCTGGTCAAGCGCGGCCTGGTGACTCGTCAGCAGGCTTCTTCCTATGCCAAGAACAAGGACAGCTTCAAGTGAAGCGGGGGGCGGGGAATCCCACAAGGGGACTTCCTTGCGGTCGCAGGGAACGGGGAACGTCGCGTATGCGACGGCCTGACGTTCATGCTTCCGGCGTGAAACTTGACCGGAGCTTTCGCCCCAACTGCCCTTCGCATCGCATGTTTCCCGTTCTCTGTTCCCCGTTCCCCGTCTCGGGAGGAGCCCACCCATGAGCGATTTTGATTTCACCTCGTTCCTCAAGTTGATGGTGCACAAGAAGGCCTCGGATCTGTTCATCACGGCGGGTGTGGCGCCCTCGATGAAAGTGCAGGGAAGGATCGTGCCGATCACCCAGAGCCCGCTCAGCGTGCAGCAGTCGCGCGACATGGTGCTCAATGTGATGACGCCGGGCCAGCGCGAGGAGTTCGAAAAGACCCACGAGTGCCAGTTCGCGATCTCCGCGCAGGGCGTCGGCCGCTTCCGCGTGTCGTGCTTCTACCAGCGAAACTGCGTCGGCATGGTGCTGCGCCGGATCGAGTCGAAGATCCCCACCCCGGAAGAGCTGAACCTGCCGCCGGTGATCAAGCAGCTGGCAATGACCAAGCGCGGCATCATCGTATTCGTCGGTGCGACCGGCTCGGGCAAATCCACCTCGCTGGCAGCGATGGTCGGCTACCGCAACCAGAATTCGACCGGTCACATCATCACGATCGAGGATCCGATCGAATACGTGCACAAGCACGAGGGCTGCATCATCACCCAGCGCGAAGTCGGCATCGATACCGACAGCTGGGACAATGCGCTGAAGAACACCCTGCGCCAGGCGCCTGACGTGATCATGATCGGCGAGATTCGCACCCGCGAAGGCATGGATCACGCAATCGCCTTCGCCGAAACCGGTCACCTTGTGCTGTGTACTCTGCATGCCAACAACGCCAATCAGGCGATGGACCGCATTCTGCACTTCTTCCCGGAAGACCGGCGCCAGCAACTGCTGATGGATCTGTCGCTGAACCTGAAAGGCATCGTGGCGCAGATGCTGATCCCCACGCCCGACGGCAAGGCGCGCCGGGTGGCGGTGGAGGTGTTGCTGGGCACGCCGCTGGCGCAGGATTACATCCGTCAGGGCGAGATCCACAAGCTCAAGGAGCTGATGAAGGAGTCCACGCTGCTCGGCATGAAGACCTTCGATCAGGCGCTGGTCGAGCTCTATCACGCCGGCGAGATCAGCTACGAGGATGCCTTGCGCTACGCCGACAGTTCCAACGAGGTGCGCCTGCGCATCAAGCTGGCCCAGGGCGGTGATGCGCACACGCTGTCGCAGGGGCTGGATGGGGTGGAGCTGGAGGAAACCAGCGATTCGCAGAACTTCAGTGGCGGAAACAGCCTGCTGAATCGTTGAATCGTACTCGGGGTGAAGAGAATGGTGGCCGCGCGGTGCGGGCCGGTTCACTTGCCCGCCACCCGCTCATAAAAAAAGCGGAGCGCTGACGCGCCCCGGTTGCGGATCGGTCATCTGGCATGGGCCAGGCGTGGCTACTTCATGACGGTCTGGCTGGTGATCACCATGCCATCGCTGTCGACATGCATCTCGGCGTCGATGCTGTCGACTCGTTCGGCCTGGGCTTTCATCGCGGCGAATTGCGCCTTCGAAGCTGCCGCATCTGCAGAAAGGTTGTTGGTGCTTTCGGCGGAGGCCGACGGTTCGTCGCTCTTGCTGATCTCGGCGGCGGCGCTGGCCAGGCGGCTGGCCTTCTGCTCTATCAGCTGCATCCATGCCATGTACATCGCGCCACTGAGGTGCATGCGGGTCATGCGCCCGGCATCGCCGGTGGGGTCTTTCAGGGCCGCGTCGAGGTTGGCATCCTCACCGGCACCAAGGCCAAGAGCGAGTGCTTTCTCGCTCATCGCCAACCAGGCCGGTTGCCCCAGCATGGCCGTCATCTCCTTTGCCAGCGGCAGTGGCTTGCCATTGCTGACGGGCTTCAGCTGGGCCAGGGCGGGCACCATCATCTGGCCCATGGCCAGCAAGCCTGCCGGGTTGTTGCTGCCCACGATGAGCCGTCCCGTGAAGGACGGCATGGCGCTGGCTCGGCCGGGCAGCAGACTGTCGAGGCTGATGCGCAGCCCGAGCAAGTCGCCGAATGGCGGGATGGCCGCCTTCTGCATGGCCGGACCGAGTTTGGCGAAGTCGGCATTGAGATCAGTCAGCGTGGGGCAGCTGAAGGGCTTGGCGGCAACGGCATCGGCCTGATCCGACCAGAACGCACGCAGCTGGGCGACCGGCAGCGCGATGGTCAGGTCGAATGGCGCGGTGCCCGGGCTGCCCAGCCCGGGCAGTGCCACCTTGAGCCCGGCGAATGCCTTGCTGATGTCCTTGGCCAGCTCAACGTCGAGGCGCCCGTCCTGGTGCTTGGCATCGAGCCGGGTGTAGCCGAAGCTGATCACCGGCACGCGGGCGGCGATGCGGGCCGCCTCGGCGGTGCAGCTGGGCGCTGTGTGCAGCTGGGTGGCGACCGGTTCGCCAGTCTTGACCGACTCGGCTTCGGCATGTGCCTTGCGCAGCGCCGCCAACAGCGGGTCATTGCCACTGAGAGCCAATGGCAGGGCACGAGTCAGATCGAGTTCGCCGACCAGCCAGTTCTGGTAGCCCTTGGCCTTGGCCAGTGTGGCCAGCCGCCCGTCATCCTGCAGGCTCTTCTGTGGTCGATCCAGGCCCAACGCCTGGCGCAGCAGGGCTGGTGTGGCATCAGCCGGCAGCAGGGCGACCACCGCCTGTTTGCCGACCATCGCCAGAATCGCTTCGGTGCCTGATCCGGCGAACACGTATTTGCGATAGTTCTGGCCGCCGATGCTGGCGGCATCCAGTTTCTTGCCGTACGAGGTTTCCAGCCGGGCAAGGAAACCCTCGAACGCTTTCGGGTCGCTCAACTCGACGCGCATGACGGGAGCCATGCCCAGGCCGTAGAGCGCGGTATGGCCCTTGACGTCGAGGCCGGCATTCTGCGCAAAGGCTTCGATCGTCTTGCCGCTGAATTCGGCACCGAATGCGCGCATCAGGCGCGCGCCGTCAGGATCCTGTTTGGCCATCCGGTCGGCGGCGGCATCGAGCTGTGCAAGTTGCGATGGCAACTGCGCGTCCGCCCGGGCGAACAGGGCCTGTCGCGTCGCGTCATCCATCACGGCAAGATTGGCCATCACGTAGGGTGTGTCTGCCGGTACGAACGCCAGCGGTGCATCCTTGTCCTTGTGTGCGCAGGCCGCCAGCATGAGGCTGGCAACGCCAAGCGCGACAATTCGCGTCGTCGATCGCATGATGACTCCCAAGAAGTTATCGAGTGTTTCTCCGTGCATTATGCCCGCTTTGTCCGTTGCGGCGCCGCCGCGCACCTGGCTGGGGATGACGGATGCGTGGAGCTCGCCCCAAGGCGCCCTGCAGTTGCAGGCGCGCGCTGCGCGTCCGGATTCCTTCGCTCAGCGCGCCAGTACTTCGTTCAGCACCGCCATGCGGATGAAAACCCCGTTGCCGACCTGTTCGAGGATGCGCGACTGGGCGCCGTCCGCCACGTCCGAGGCGATTTCGATCCCGCGATTGATCGGTCCCGGATGCATCACCAGGCAGCCCTTGGCGGCAAGTGCCAGACGACGCTTGTCCAGGCCGTATCGGTTGAAATAAGCCACTTCGTCGGGCAGATCGATCGATGCCATGCGTTCTTTCTGCAGCCGCAGCATGATGGCCGCATCGGCGCCGGCGATCGCCTGGTCGAAATCGTCGAAGAGCTGCACCGCGGGAAATTCCTCGGCAGCCGGCATCAGCGTGGTCGGGCCGCACAGCCGGATTTCCTTGACGCCCAGCGCGGTGAGCGCGTGGATGTCAGAGCGGGCGACGCGCGAGTGCTGGATGTCGCCGCAGATGACCACCGTGAGGTTCTCGAAGTCGGGGCGGTGCTGGCGGATCGTCAGCGCATCCAGCAGGCCCTGGGTGGGGTGCGCCCGGTTGCCATCGCCGGCGTTGATCACCGAAACCCCGCTCATCGCGTGACGCACCAGTTCGTCCGGCGTGCCGGACTCCTTGTGGCGCACGATGATCGCATCAAGGTGCATGGCCTCCAGCGTATGCAAGGTGTCGAACAGTTCCTCACCCTTGCTGGTGGAGGAAAAGCCGAGATCGAAATTGACGACGTCGGCGCCGAGCCTGCGTGCAGCCAGTTCGAATGAGGTACGCGTGCGGGTGGAAGGTTCGAAGAACAGGTTCAGCACCGTGCGCCCTTTCAGGATTTCGAGCTTGCGGGTGCCGTGCGCGCACGCGTCGCGCAGTGCCTCGGCGCGATCGAGCAACCGCTCGATCGTTTCGCGTGGGAGATTTTGCAGGGTGGAGAGGTGGCGCAGACGTGGGCTCATGCAAAGTGGCCTGGCGATGGCGAATGGGGATCGGCGTTGGTGTTGTCAGGGAAGGGTGGCGGTGGAGGCTGATTCGCCCAGCCAGCGCTCCACGATGACGGCGGCCGCTTCGGCATCAATGGCGATGGCGTCACGACGGCGTTTCAGGCCCGCGGCGCGGGCAGCAGCAAACCGCTGCGCGGCTTCCCGCGAGCTGTGTCGTTCATCGACCAGTACCACCGGCAAGTCGTAGCGTTGCTGCAACTGGGCGGCAAAGCGGCGCGCATGGCGACTGGCCGTCTGCTCGCTGCCATCCAGCGCCAGTGGCAGACCGACCACCAGAGTTTCCGGCAACCACTCCTGGCGCAGGCCATCGAGTCGTGCCCAGTCAGGTACGCCGTCGCGCACCGGAAGCGTGGTCAGGGCCCGCGCGCTTGCCGTGAACGAGTTGCCAACGGCTACACCGGTGAGGCGACTGCCGACATCGAAACCCAGTACCACGCTCATGCGTGGCCCACATAATCGGACAACTGCCGCGGGTCGACCCCGACCAGTCCGGCGGCGGCATTCCAGCGCTCCTCCAGCGGTGTATCGAACACCACGCGGTCCGAGGCTTCTGCCGTGAGCCATGCATTGGCCATCAGTTCCTGCTCCAGCTGGCCGGCATCCCAGCCGGCGTAGCCCAACACCATGAGTGCCTGACGCGGACCCTCGCCGGCCGCCATCGCGACCAGGATGTCGCGTGATGTGGTCACCGACCACTCGTCACTGATCCGGTAGCTGGATTCCCAGTTTCCGGTTTCGCGGTGCAGCACGAAGCCGCGCTCCTGTTGCACCGGGCCGCCAATCAGCACCGGTGCATCGGCCAGTTCGCTATCCACGCAGTCCAGTTTCATCTGCCCCAGCACGTCGCCGAGCCGATATTCCGACAACTGGTTTACCAGCAGTCCGACGGCACCGTCCTCGTCGTGCTGACAGAGCAGCGCCACGCCACGGGAGAACGGTGGCTCGGCCAGACTCGGCATGGCAATCAGGAAGTGCCCGGTGAGGGTCGAGGGCTGCACGGCGGTCATGTGGCTATTGTATGCGCAGTCCGCGCGTCGCGCCGAGTCTCAGCGGGTGTGCAACACGTTGTTCGGCTGGAACTGCCAGGTGCGCGTGATGTTCAGCTCGTCTACATGCTCGCGCGTGCGCGGAGCCGGCGGAAACGGCGCCGCCAGCCGCACGATGCGTTGGGCGGCCTCATCCAGTACCGGCTTGCCGGAACTCTGGATCACCTCGATGCGCTTGATGCTGCCATCGAGGTTGAGCACCACCGTAAGCAATACGTCGCCATGCAGGCCCAGCTGGCGAGCCTTTTCTGGGTAGTTGAGATTGCCGACCCGCTCGATCCGGTCGGTCCAGCCCCGCATGTAGGCCGCGAACGCGTATTCCCGGGTGCTGGCGGTGAGGTACTTGACCTTGGGGCGTTTGGCATAGGCCACCTTTTGCTTGCGCAGCTCGGCGGCAAGCTGGGCGATGGCCTGCTGGCGGCGCAATTCGGCGGCGGTCGGGGCCGGCTCTTGAGGATCGACCTGTGCGTGGGCGGTATCGCTTCTCACGCTGAAGCGGGCTGCGCCGGTGGTGGTGACCATCCGGGTCGGCGTGGCTTGCTGCGGTTTCGGAATGGTGGCTTCGACCGGTTGTGCCGCGATGCCGGGATCCGGTCGCGGGAGCGCACCGGAAAAAATCTGTGACGGTCGTGCCACGAGGTCGCTCTGGCCACCGCCACGGTTGTTGGCCTGTGCCAGGAAGTCTGCCTTGTCCGGTGCCTCCTGATTCGCCACGTTGACCAGGGTCACGTCGAGGGTCGGCAGGCTGGGGCTGATCTTCGCGAAATGGAACGTGACGCCCAGCAGCAGCACCGCGTGCAGCAACAGTGAAAACAGCATCGTGGCGCCGATCGGCTCCGATGCAGGGGGGGCTGGCACACTGGTGACAGTTGCGGTGTTGCTCACGTGGCGCGGTTTCCAATGACGTGTCGTTCGATGACGTCGAACAGCTGGCCGGCAAT